>DIUD01000071.1 GCA_002428225.1 Roseovarius sp. UBA6167
GCTTCAGCGCGCCTTCGAGCGCCAGGGGATACATCAGCCCGCGCCCGAGGAAAAGCGCGCTCGATGCCCCCGAAAGATCGCGCGCCACCTCGCGGATCGCGCCGTCGATCTCCAGCGCGGTGTTGAGCGTGGCCGGCAGGCCGCGCAGCGCCGCGAGCAGATCGCAAAGCCGCTCGGCGCTCATTTTGCTGCGCGCCCGCGCCGCCCTGAGCGCGAGCAGCAAAAGGACCGTCAACTGACAGGTAAAGGCCTTGGNNCTTGGTCGAGGCCACGCCGATTTCGATGCCCGCCAGGACCGGCAGCGCCAGATCGCTCTCGCGGGCGATGGAACTGGTCTCCACATTGACCACGGCAAGGATGCGGCCGGCCCGGTCGCGGCAATAGCGCAGCGCGGCCAGCGTGTCGGNNGTGTCGGCGGTCTCGCCCGACTGGCTGACAAAGATCGCCACGGTGCCGGGGCCGATCGGCGGCTCGCGATAGCGGAATTCCGAGGCGATATCGACCTCGACCGGCAGCCGCGCCAGTTGCTCGAACCAGTATTTCGCGGTGAGGCAGGCATAATAGGCCGTCCCGCAGGCCACCAGCACCAGCCGATCCACCCGCGCGAAATCGGGCATGGCCGCGGGCAGGGCGATCTCGCGGCCGTCATCGCTCAGGTAGTGGCGCAGCGCATTGCCGATCACCATCGGCTGTTCGGCGATTTCCTTGGCCATGAAATGCCGGTGCCCGCCCTTGTCCACCCGCGCGCTGTCGATGGCGATCTGCGTGACCGGCCGGTTGGCCTGCCGCCCCTCGGCATCGGTGATCGTCGCGCCCGCGCGCGTCACCACGGCGATATCGCCCTCTTCCAGATAGGTGATCCGGTCCGTCATCGGCGCCAGCGCGATGGCGTCCGAGCCTACATACATCTCGCCCTCGCCATGACCGATGGCCAGCGGGCTGCCCTTGCGCGCGGCGATCATCAGATCGTCCTCGCCCTCGAACAGGAACAACAGCGCATAGGCCCCGTCCAGCCGCGCGATGGTGGCGCGGGCGGCGGCCTCGGGCCCCATTCCCCGCGCCATGTGATGCTGCGTCAGCAGCGCCACGGTCTCGGTATCGGTGTCGGTCTCGTGGCCGATCCCGGCCTCGGCCAGTTCGGCGCGCAGTTCGCGGAAATTCTCGATGATGCCATTATGCACCACGGCGACCGGCCCCGCCCTGTGGGGATGCGCGTTGCGCTCTGTCGGCGCGCCATGGGTGGCCCAGCGGGTATGGCCGATCCCGGCCTTGCCCGCGAGCGGCTGATGCACCAGCAGGTCCGAGAGGTTGACGAGCTTGCCCACGGCGCGGCGGCGGTCGAGCACCCCATCGTTGACCGTGGCGATGCCGGCGCTGTCATAGCCGCGATATTCCAGCCGCTTGAGCGCCTCGACCAGCACCGGCGCGGCCTCGTGATTTCCCAGAACGCCGACGATTCCGCACATGCCTACGCTCCCTTGTCCCGCTGCGCCTTGAGCGCGCGCAGCCGCTCGAAGAGCCGCGTGGCAAAGCCTGGCTTGTTCTCCTGGCGTGCCCGCCCGACCGCCAGCGCGCCCGGTGCCACATCGCGGGTGATGACCGAGCCCGAGGCGGTCATCGCGCCATCCCCCACCGTCACCGGCGCGACAAGCATGGTGTCAGAGCCGATGAAGGCGCCACGCCCGATGATGGTGCGGTGCTTCATCACGCCGTCATAGTTGCACGTCACCGTGCCCGCGCCGATATTGCTGCCCTCGCCGATCTCGGCATCGCCGATATAGCTCAGGTGGTTGACCTTCGCCCCCTCGGCGATCAGCGCGTTCTTGACCTCGACGAAATTGCCGATGCGCACGTCCTCCGACAGCTCCGCGCCGGGGCGCAGCCGCGCATAGGGCCCGACCACCGCCCCGCGCGAGACATGGCAGCCCTCCAGATGCGAGAAGGCCCGGATCACCGCGCCGCTTTCCACCGTCACGCCGGGGCCGAAGACCACATAAGGCTCGATCACCGCATCGCGTCCCACCACCGTGTCGCGGGCGAAATGCACCGTCTCGGGGGCGGGCATGGTGACGCCCGTCTCGAGCGCCCCGGCGCGGGCGCGCGCCTGAAAGGCAGCCTCGGCAAGGCTCAGTTCCGCGCGCGAATTGACGCCAAGCGTTTCGGCCTCGTCGCAGGTGACAGCCGTGGCCGACAGGCCGCGCGCGCGCGCCAATCCCACGATATCGGTCAGGTAATATTCGCCCGCCGCATTGTCATTGCCGACCGCATCGACCAGGTCGCGGAGCACGGGTGCCGCGGCCATCACCACGCCGCTGTTGCACAGGGCGATCGCGCGCTCGGCCTCGGTCGCGTCCTTGAACTCGACGATCCGCTCCAGCACCTCGCCCGCCATCACCAGCCGCCCGTAACGCCCCGGTTCGGCGGCCTCGAAGCCGAGCACGACGATGTCATGCCGCGCCCGCGCCTGCGCCATGCGCTCGAGTGTCTCGGGTCGGATGAGGGGCGTATCGCCATAAAGCACCACCGCATCGCCCGCGAAATCACCAAGCACCGGCGCGGCCTGCGCCACCGCGTGCGCGGTGCCCAGTTGCTCGGCCTGAAGCACCACCTGCGCCTCGGGGTCGAATGCGAGCGCCGCCTTGCGGACCTCGTCCGCCCCGTGGCCGGCCACCACCACCACCCGCTCGGGATCGAGCGCGGTCCCGGCGGCCATGGCGTGAAACAGCATCGCCTCGCCCGCGACCGGGTGCAGGACCTTGGGCAGGTCCGAGTTCATCCGCGTTCCCTGGCCGGCGGCAAGCACGATGAGGGCAAAAGGCATGGGCATTTCCGTGGCAAGACGTCTCAAGGCCGTTCTATCGGTTCGCGGAAGATACGCAAGGGCAGCGACCCCCTTGTGAGCCTTGCATGTCGGGGCTAAGCGCGGTCTTGTCGGACAACAGGGGGGCCGTCCATGCGCACCGTGGTTTTCGATCTCGACGGCACGCTCGCCGATACGAGCGGCGATCTCGTGGCCGCCGCCAATGCCTGTTTTCGCGGCATGGGCGCGGGCGATCTGCTTTGCGCCTCGCGCGACGCGGGGGTGGCGCTGCGCGGCGGGCGGGCGATGTTGCGGCTGGGGATGGAGCGGCTCGGGCGCGGCAGCGACGAGGCCGAGATCGACCGGCAATACCCGCTGCTGCTCGCCGCCTACGAGGCGGCGATCGACACCCATACCCGGCTTTACCCCGGCGCGATGGACGCGGTGGAGGGGCTGCGCGGTGCGGGCTACCGCGTGGCGATCTGCACCAACAAGCCCGAGGCGCTGGCGCGGCTCCTGCTCGACCGGCTTGGCGTGCTCGGGGCGTTTCATGCGCTCACCGGCGCCGATACGCTGGCGGTGCGCAAGCCCGATCCCGAACACCTCACCGAGACCGTGCGCCGCGCGGGCGGCGATCCGGCGCGCGCGCTTCTGGTGGGCGATTCCGATACCGACCGCGAGACCGCCCGCGCCGCCGGCGTTCCTGCCGTGCTCGTGGGATTTGGCCCTGCGGGTGCGGATGTGGCGGCGCTGAAGCCGGAGGCGATCATCGGCCATTTCGACGAGTTGCCGGGGGTGGTCGCGCGCCTGATCGGGTGAGGTGCCACATGCCTGCCCCGCCTTTCGGCCGTCCTCGACGCGGCATCGCCTCCATTGACGCCCGGCCGCAGCCGCGCCACAAACGGCGCATGACCGAGGTGTTCAAGGGCAGCTTCACCCAGCAGGAGCCGATCCCCGAAGAGGGGATCGCGGCGGCGATGGATGTGCTGCGCTCAGGCAGGCTGCACCGGTATAATCTTGTCGGGGATGAGGCGGGCGAGGTGGCGCTGCTCGAGCGCGAATTCGCCGCCTATACCGGCGCGCGTCATGCGCTGGCGGTGACTTCGGGCGGTTATGCGCTGGCCACGGCGCTTCGTGCGCTCGGGGTGGGGCCGGGTGAGGCGGTGCTGACCAATGCCTTTACCCTTGCCCCGGTGCCCGGCGCGATCGCCAGTGTCGGCGCGGTGCCGGTCTATGTCGGCGTGACCGGGGGGCTGACCATCGACCTCGCCGATCTGGCGGCCAAGGCGGGGCAGGCAAAGGTGCTGATGCTGAGCCACATGCGCGGGCACCTGGTGGATATGGACCGGCTGATGGCGATCTGTGACGCGGCGGGCGTGACCGTGATCGAGGATTGCGCGCATACGATGGGGGCGGCCTGGCGCGATGTGCCCTCGGGGCGGTGGGGCAAGGTGGGGTGCTATTCAACCCAGACCTACAAGCACATGAACTCGGGCGAAGGCGGGTTTCTTGTCACCGACGATGATGAGGTGATGGCGCGCGCGGTGATCCTGTCGGGTTCCTACATGCTCTACGAGCGGCACGGCACGGTGCCGCCCGCCGAGGTGTTCGAGCGGGTGAAATACGACACGCCCAATGTCTCGGGGCGGATGGATCACCTGCGCGCGGCGATCCTGCGGCCGCAGTTGCGCGTGCTCGACGCGCAATGCGAGAAGTGGACCGCGCGCTATCGGGTGGTCGAGGCGGGCCTGCGCGGCACGCCGGGGCTGCGGATCGTCGAGCGGCCCGAGGAGGGGCGCTTTGTCGGCTCGTCCATCCAGTTTCTGTTGCTCGACTGGCCCGACGACCGGATCGAGGCGGTGCTGGCGCGCTGCGCCGCGCGGGGGGTAGAGCTCAAGTGGTTCGGGCGCGCCGCGCCGAAGGGTTTTACCAGCCGTTACGACAGCTGGCGCTATGCCCCGCATCCCGCCATGCCCGACAGCGACCGCATCCTGCGCGCCATCCTCGACATGCGCCTGCCGCTGACCTTCAGCCTTGAGGATTGCGCGCAGATCGCGCGGATCATCCGCGCCGAGGTGGGGGCGGTCTGGCAGGCTGTCCCGTCACATGAGGAGCGCGACACAGGCATTTGATTTCAGGGCCGAAAGACAGAACGTCTCGGCTCCAGCGTGAGGGCGTCCGGCCAGCCGAGGAAGGCCTCGATCCCGGCAATCGCCAGGGCAATCACGATCACGATGAGCCAGAGCCGCACGGTGCGCGGTCCCGGCGGTCGGCGCGCCCAGCGGGCCATGCGCAGAAGCCAGATGATATTCATGCCACGAACCTCGCCCTGCGGCTACTCTGCGCGGCGGCGCCCCGACCGGCGGGGTCCGTGTCGATCGCTTCGTTGCGCTGCGTCATGTCATGCCCTTGCAAATCCGGGGCCAGTCTAGGAAAAACCGCGCTACTGTCACGGAGAAAATCGGGGGGGCCATGCCGTCACATGCCGAAACGCGGATTCTGCCCTACACGGCGGACCAGATGTATGGGCTGGTCGCCGAAGTGGCGCGCTATCCCGAGTTTCTGCCCTGGACGGCGGCGGCGCGGGTGCGCAGCGTGACCCCCCGCGACGATGGCGCCGAGGTGATGGAGGCCGATCTGGTAATCAGCTTCAAGGTCTTCCGCGAGCGATTCGGCAGCCGTGTCGTGCTCTGGCCAAGGGCGCAGCGGATCGAGACGGAATATCTCGACGGGCCGTTCCGGCACATGCGCTCGAACTGGGCGTTTCGGGATGTGGAGGGCGGCTGCGAAGTCGCCTTTGACGTTGATTTTGCCTTTCGCAACAGGCTGTTGCAGTCGGCGGCCGAGATGTTCTTTCACGAGGCGATGAAGCGGATCGTGCGTGCCTTCGAGGCGCGCGCCCAGGCGCTTTATGGCTGAGGCCGCTCGGCCTGTCGCGGGCCGTCATCCCCGGGCCTGACCCGAGGATCCCCGGCCGCCGCGCGATCCCCGCCTTCGCGGGGATGACGGGGATCAGGCGGTGAGTGCGTCACGCAAAAGCCGCAAGGCATGATCCCGAGAGAGCCGGCGGACCTCGGCGCGGCCCGGTGCGCCGAATTCCTGCGTTTCGGTGCGCGTCGGGTGGCTTGCCATGGCAAGGCCGAAGCACACCCGGCCCTCGGGCTTGTGCTCCGACCCGCCCGGTCCCGCGATGCCGGTGATCGAGACGGCCAGTTGCGCGGCGCTATGCGCGAGCGCGCCCTCGGCCATTTCGCCCGCGACCTCTTCGGAGACGGCCCCGTGCGCGGCCAGGGTGGCGGGCGAGACGCCCAGCATCTCGATCTTGGCGGCGTTGGAATAGGTGACGAAGCCGCGCTCGACCACCGCCGAAGAGCCCGCCACATCGGTGAGCGCAACCGAGGCCATGCCGCCCGTGCAGCTCTCTGCGGTGGCGATCATGACCCCATGTTTCTTAGCCATATCAATTATTTGATAGGCAATATTCATGCCAAAACCACATGCGCGAGCCAGGCGCCCAGCATCACGCAGAGCGCCGCCGCAACCCCGGCGAGGATGTCGTCGAGCATGACCCCGAGCGCGTCGCCACGCCGGTCGGCCCAGCGGATCGGCCCGGGTTTCCAGATATCGAACAGGCGAAAGGCGAGAAAGGCGGTGATCCAGCCCGGCCAGAGCGCGGTGAGCGCCGCGCCCGCATGGGCCGCGCCGATCGAGACGGGCAGGAAGGCGAGCCATTGCCCCGCCACCTCGTCAATCACGATCTCGGAGGGATCGTGATCCAGTTTTCCCCTTGTTTCAATATGGGTGGCCCACCATCCCGATGCAAAGGCCACGGCGATGCCAAGCGCCAGCAGGCCCGGCCCGCCAGCCATGTGAAGCGCCCAAGCCACGGGAAGGGCCGCGAGCGATCCCCATGTGCCGGGCGCGGGGCGCAGGTGGCCGATGCCGAAAAACGTGGAAATCAAATGTGTTATGTGCATGACTTCACCAATGTGACAACGGTTTGCGCGGCGACGCCCTCTTCGCGGCCGGTAAAGCCGAGGCGCTCGGTGGTGGTGGCCTTGACCGAGATGCGGTCGGGGGCCACGCCGGTGATCGTGGCCAGCGCCGCGCGCATGACCGCTGCATGGGGGCCGATCCTGGGCCGCTCGCAGATAAGAGTGACGTCCATGTTGCTGATTTCAAATCCTTTCCCATTTGCAAGCCCGACCGCGTGGCGCAGGAAGACATGGCTTTCGGCACCTTTCCACCGTGGATCGGAGGGCGGGAAGTGGTGCCCGATATCGCCCTCGGCAAGCGCGCCATAGATGGCGTCGGCCAGCGCGTGCAGGCCGACATCGGCATCGGAATGGCCCTGAAGGCCGCGCTCATGCGGCACGGCGACCCCGCAGAGCATACAGTGATCGCCCGGCCCGAAGCGGTGCACGTCAAAGCCGGTGCCGGTGCGAATATCCATCTGCCCCCCCAATATGCGGCTCGCCCGGTCGATATCGCCGGGATGGGTGATCTTGAGATTGTCGGCGTGGCCTTGTGTGATCGTCACCGGTATCCTGGCGGCGCGGGCGACGGCGACATCGTCGGCGGCCTCGCCGTCATGCGCGCGATGCGCACAGAGTATGGCCGCGAAATCAAATCCTTGCGGGGTCTGCGCGGCAAAGAGCCCGGTGCGGTCCCGTGTGCCGGTGACGCGGCCCTCATGGCCGGTCCAGAGCGCATCGGTCACCGCCAGCGCGGGAGCGGCGGCGGGGGCGCCGGCCCTCAGCGCATCGAGAACGCCCGCGATGACCGATGGCGGCACGGTGGGGCGGGCGGCGTCGTGGATGAGCACATGGCGCGGCGCCGTGCCGTGCCTTGCCAGATGCTCCAGCCCATTGAGCACCGAGGCGCGGCGGGTGGCCCCGCCTGTTGCGACCTCGACACCCGCAGGGGCAAGGGCCAGATCGTCGGGGTGAAGCACGAGGAGCGTGCGGTTGACGAAAGGGGCGAGCGCGACGATGGTCCAGTCGATCACCCGGCGGCCCGCGAGGGGCTGCCACTGTTTCGGCTGCTCCCCGCCCGCGCGGGTGCCCCGGCCTGCGGCGGTGATGAGGGCGGCGACTGTCATGAGCCTTGATTACGGCGGTGCGCGGGAGAGCGCAATGGCGGGACATGTGCCTGAAAATTAGGCATATGCCGCGATAAGGGCGCGGATCTGGGCCGCCCGGCGTTGTGGGCAGGGGGCGGGGCGGGTAGAAAGGCGATGTTGCACAAGGAATGGGCAAACCATGCTGACTTTGGCTCAAAGATCCCTGACCCCGCCGGTTCTGCTCGCGCCGATGGCGGGAATCACCGATCTGCCGTTCCGCGATCTGGTGAGCGGCTTTGGCGCGGGGCTGGTGGTGAGCGAGATGATCGCCAGCCGCGAGATGCTGGGCGCGCGCCCGGGCGTGCGCGAAAAGGCCGAGCTGGGCCTTGGGGCGGGCAATACCTCGGTGCAGATCGCGGGCTGCGAGGCAGGGCCGATGGCCGAGGTCGCCCGCAGGCTCGAGGCCGAGGGGGCGCGGATCATCGACATCAACATGGGGTGCCCGGCGAAGAAGGTGACGCGGGCGCGCGGCGCGGGGGCGTCCGGCTCGGCGCTGATGCGCACGCCCGACCACGCGCTGCGACTGATCGAGGCGGTGGCCGGCGCGGTGTCGGTGCCGGTCACGCTCAAGATGCGGCTGGGCTGGGACGCGGCGAGCGTGAACGCGCCCGCGATCGCCGCGCGCGCCGAAACTGCGGGCGTGGCGATGATTACGGTGCACGGGCGCACGCGCTGTCAGTTCTACGAGGGCTGCGCCGACTGGGCCGCGATCCGGGCGGTCAAGGAGGCGGTGCGCGTGCCGGTCATCGCCAACGGTGACATCGTGGGCGTGGCCTCGGCGCGGCGCGCGCTCGTGCTTTCGGGCGCGGACGGGGTGATGATCGGGCGCGGCGCGCGGGGGCGGCCCTGGCTGCTCGCCGAGGTGGCGGCGGCGCTATATGGCGCGCCCGCGCCGCGGGTGCCGCAGGGTGCGGCGCTTGCCGATCTGGTGGCCGCCCACCATGAGGCCATGCTGTCGTTTTACGGGGCCGACCTGGGAGGGCGCGTCGCGCGCAAGCACCTGGGCTGGTATATGGACGAGGCCGCGACACCGCCCGGGTTGCGTCGCCTTGTGGTCACCGCGGCGCCGGGGCAGGTGGCGCGGCTCTTGCCAGAGGCGCTCGGGTCGAGGTGCGCGGCATGAACGACGACGAGCCGCTCTGGGCCTCGCTGCCGGTGCCGGCGCTGGTCATCGACGAGGCGGACCGGATCGAGCGCGTCAACCCGGCGGCGGAGGGTTTCCTGCTCGGCTCGGCGCGCACGATCGTGGGCGCGCCGGTCTGGGACCGGCTGGCCGTCGATGCGCCGCTCGAGGCGGCATTTGCCCGCGCCAGAGAGAGCGGCGCGCCGCTCTTCGTCAACGATGTGGATGTGGGCACGGGGATGCGGCCGCCAGTGATGTGCTCGCTTCAGGTGGCCCCGATGGCGGGGGCGCCGGGGCGGATGCTGATGCTGATCGCGCCGCGCGAACTGGCCGGGCGGGTGGGCCAGAACAGCACCGTCAAGGCCGCTGCGCGCTCGGCCATCGGCATGGCCGAGATGCTGGCTCACGAGATCAAGAACCCGCTCGCGGGGATCACCGGGGCGGCGCAGCTTCTGTCGATGACGCTCGTGGCGGAGGATCGCGAACTGACCGATCTCATCGTGAGCGAGAGCCGCCGCATCGTGGCGCTTCTGGAGCGGGTGGAGCAGTTCGGTAATGTCGGCGCGCCGGTGCTTCATCCTGTCAACCTGCATGACGTGCTCGACCGGGCGCGGCGCTCGGCGATGCTGGGATTTGCCGGGAGGATGCGCTTCGTCGAAGAATACGACCCCTCCCTGCCGTCCGCGCTTGGCGACGGGGACCAGCTTGTGCAGGTGGTGCTCAACCTTCTGAAGAACGCCGCCGAGGCCGCCACCGGGGGCACGGGCACGATCCGGCTGCGCACCCATTACGATGCCGCCTTGCGGGTCCGGCGGGGGGACGATGCGCGGTCGCTGCCCTTGCATCTGGAGGTGATCGACGACGGGCCCGGCCTGCCGCCCGAGATCGCGTCCGACGTGTTCGAGCCGTTCGTGTCGGGGCGCGAGAACGGCACCGGGCTGGGGCTGGCGCTGGCGGCCAAGATCGTCTCGGACCATGGCGGCTGGCTCTCGGTCGAGTCGGTGCCGGGGCGCACGGTGTTCCGCATATCGCTGCAACGCGCGGATGCGCAGGACAAGGAGGGCTGAGACATGGATGGCACGGTTCTGGTCGCCGACGACGACCGCACGATCCGCACGGTTCTGACGCAGGCGCTGACGCGGGCGGGGTGCAAGGTCCATGCCACGTCGTCGCTGACCACGCTGATGCGGTGGGTGGCGGAGGGGCGCGGCGATGTGGTGATCTCGGACGTGATGATGCCCGATGGCAACGGGCTCGAGATGCTGCCCAGGATCGCGCAGGACCGGCCCGGCCTGCCGGTGATCGTGATTTCGGCGCAGAACACGATCATGACCGCGATCAAGGCCGCCGAGGCCGAGGCGTTCGACTATCTGCCCAAGCCCTTCGATCTGCCCGACCTGATGAAGCGCACCGCCCGCGCACTGGCCGCGCGCGAGCGCAAGGGGGTGCGCGAGGTGCCCGACGAGCGGCCCGAGGAATTGCCGCTGATCGGGCGCAGCCCGGCCATGCAGGCGCTCTACAAGGTGGTGGCGCAGGTGATGCATGCCGATCTGCCGGTGATGATCTGCGGCGAATCGGGCACGGGAAAATCGCTGGTGGCGCGCGCGGTGCATGATTATTCGGACCGGCGCAGCCTGCCTTTCGTCACCGTCACGGCGTCGGACCTGCACGATCTGGAAGGCCCCGCGCAGGTCATGGCGCGGGTGCGCGGTGGCACGCTGGTGCTCGACGAGGTGAGCGACCTGCCGCCCGAGATTCAGGGCAGGGTGGTGCGGATGATGGAGGCCCCGGACGAGAACGCGCCGCGCTTCATGGCCACAAGCCGGGTGCCGCCCGCCGTTGCGCTCGAGGATGGCGCCTTGCGCGAGGATCTCTATTACCGGCTGAGCGGGGTGGTGATCGAGGTGCCCGCCCTGCGCGACCGGATCGAGGACATCGCGCTTTTGGCCACGCATTTCCTGGCGCGCGAGGACCGGCCCGGTATCCGCGAGCGGCGCCTGTCGCAAGAGGCGGTGGACCTGATGCGCAGCTATAGCTGGCCGGGCAATGTCCGCCAGCTGGAAAACGCGATGCGGCGGCTGGCGCTGACCGCGCAGGGCGAGGTGATCGGGCGGGCCGAGATCGCCGCCATCATCGGCACCCAGCCCAAGGCCGAGCCGGTGATGCGGCCCGGTCGGGGCGAGACGCTGAGCGGCTCGGTCGCGACGCATCTGCAACGCTATTTCGACCTGCACGGCGGCGAGTTGCCGCCCTCGGGTCTGCACGCGCGGATCCTGCGCGAGGTGGAGGCTCCGCTCATCGAGATCGCGCTCGAGGCGACGGGAGGCAACCAGATCCGCTGCGCCGAGTTGCTGGGCATCAACCGCAATACCCTGCGCAAGAAGATGACCGATCTGGATATTCGCGTGACACGCCGCCGCAAGTTGATGTAAAACTGCAACAGACCTGTGGAGGCAAGGACGAAAGGCGTTCTTTGCGTCAACATGTTGGAGGGTGGCGTGCGTCACCCCCAAGCAGAGCCGGGGGCAGTGTGGCAACACAGACACGCAAATTGCGCGCGCAGACGGGCGGTTTCCTTGGCGCGGCGCGGCTGCGCAGGCTCCGGGGCTGGGGGGCGCTTGGCCTTGTGCTGCTTGGCCCGGTGCTGGCGGTGCTCACCTATCTGGTGATGGGGCCGCTTGATCGGAGCAGCGGATCGGATGTGCTGCGGCTCGTGCTGCTGGCGGACATGGTCTATGTGCTGGTGGTCGCCGGGCTGGTGCTGCAACGGGTGGCGCGGATGGTGGCGGCGCGGCGCTCGCGCTCGGCGGGCTCGCGGTTGCATCTGCGGCTCACGGGCGTGTTCGCCATCATGGCGCTGTTGCCGACGGTGATGATCGCGGTCTTTGCGATGCTGTCGATCAACATGGGCCTGGAGGCGTGGTTTTCCGAGCGGGTGGGGCGCGTGGTCGATAGCTCGGTCGCCGCGGCCCAGGCCTATGAGGAGGAACACCGCCGCGATCTGGTGGCCGATGCACAGGTGCTGGCGCGGGTGATCGACGCCACGCGGCGCGCCACGGTGTTCATGGGCGATGGCGATATAAGGCAGGTGCTCTCGTCGGGGCAGCGCGAGATCCAGCGCGGCCTCAAGGAGGCTTTCGTGATCGACGGCACGGGGGAGATCCGCGCGCGCGGCGAACGCTCCTACCTTTTCGACTTCGAGCGCCCCAGCCCCGAGCACATAGCGCAGGCGCGCGAGGAGGGTGTCCTCGTGATCCGCGACTGGGACAATGACGAGTTTCGCGCGCTGATCCCGCTCGACGCCTTTCCCGACCGGCTGCTTTACGTAAGCCGCACGGTGGATGGGGCGATCCTCAACCTGCTCGACGACACGCAGGAAACCGCCACCTTCTACAAGCAGCGCGAGAGCGAGCGGGGGCGGGTGCTGTTCGAGTTCGGGCTGGTCTATTTCGGCTTTGCCGTGATCCTGATTCTCGCCGCGATCTGGCTGGGGATGTGGTTCGCCGAGCGGCTGTCGCGGCCCGTGGGGCGGCTGACCTCTGCGGCGCAACGGGTCGGCGAGGGTGATCTGGACACGCAGGTGCGCGAGGAGGAGGGCGATGACGAGATCGCCCAGCTGAGCCGTTATTTCAACCAGATGACCCGGCAGCTGAAGGGCCAGCGTGATCGCCTTCTCGCCAATACGCGCCAGGTCGAGCGGCGGCGGCGGCTGTTCGATTCGGTGCTCGGGTCGGTCTCTTCGGGCGTGGTGGGGCTTGACGCCAAGGGGCGCGTGACCTTTGTCAACCGCGCCGCCGAGAGGCTGCTCGACTGGCAGGGGGATCAGCAGTCGCTGGCGCTGTCGGCGGCCGTGCCCGAGTTCGGCGCGCTCTTCGAGCGGCTGCTGCAAAGCACCGGCGGTTTCGTGCAGGAGGAAATCCGTGTCACGCGCGGGCGGCGGCAGGAGAACCTTCTGGTGCGCATGTCCACGCGCAACATCGAGGGCGGGCAGCGCGAGGGTTATGTGGTGGCGTTTGACGATGTGACCGATCTGGTGAGCGCGCAGCGCATGGCCGCCTGGGGCGATGTGGCGCGGCGCATCGCGCATGAGATCAAGAACCCGCTCACGCCGATTTCGCTGAGCGCGGAGCGCATCAAGCGCAAGTTCGCCCGCCTGCTGCCCGAGGATGAGGCGGCAAAGCTGGAGGAGTTGACCGATGTGGTGGTGCGCCAGACCAATGATCTGCGTCGGATCGTCGATGAGTTCTCCAAGTTCGCGCGGATGCCCGAGCCTCGAACCCGCACCGAGAGCCTGAGCAAGGTGCTGCGCGACGCGGTGCTGTTGCAGGAGGCCGGCCAGCCCGACGTGCGGTTCGATCTGGCGCTCGACGAGGGGCCGCTTGTGGCGCGGATTGATGCGGCGATGATCGGGCAGGCGCTGACCAATCTCATCAAGAATGCGGGCGAGGCGATCGAGAGCCTGCGCGAAAAGGGGGCGCCCGAGGGGCACGCGCCCATGATCCGCATCGAGAGCCATGAGGAGGACGGCCAGGCGGTCATCGCCATTTCCGACAATGGCATCGGCCTGCCGGAGGATCGCGCGCGGCTTTTCGAGCCCTATGTGACCACGCGCGACAAGGGCACCGGGCTTGGCCTGCCCATCGTCAAGAAGATCATCGAGGAGCATGGCGGCACGCTCACGCTCGAGGATGCCGAGCCGTTCTCGCCGGGGGCGATTGCGGGCGCGCGCGCCGTGGTGCGGCTGCCATTGATTTTAGTGACCGAAACGACTGGTGAGGCCCGCGCGGCCGAGTGAGGGGAACCCATGAGTGATATTCTGATTGTCGATGACGAGCGCGACATCCGCGAACTGATTTCGGATATTCTCGGGGATGAGGGCTATACGACGCGGCTCGCGGGCAATTCCGACGAGGCCATGGTGGCCATTCGCGCCGAACAGCCCGGCCTTCTCATTCTCGATATCTGGCTCAAGGACAGCCGGATGGACGGCATCGACATCCTCAAGGCGGTCAAGCGCGACTACCCCGATGTGCCGGTGGTGATCATCTCGGGGCATGGCAATATCGAGATCGCCGTCGCGGCGATCAAGCAGGGCGCCTATGACTTCATTGAAAAGCCCTTCAATATCGACCAGTTGATGGTGGTGATCCGGCGCGGCATGGAAACCAGTCGCCTGCGCCGCGAGAATCAGACGCTCAAGCGGCGCGAGATCGCCCCCGCCGAGATGCTGGGCGACGCGCCCGCCTTTCGCGCGCTTCTGGGGCAGTTGGAAAAGGTCACGAAGTCCAATGGCCGGGTGATGCTGACCGGACCTGCCGGGGCGGGCAAGGAACTGGCGGCGCGCTATATCCACGCCCATTCGACGCGCAACCAAAACCCCTTTGTCACCGTCGCTTGCGCCTCGGTCTCGTCGGAGCGCATGGAAGAGGTGCTGTTCGGCCGCGAAAGCCCCGAGACCGGCGTGGCTCCGGGTCTTCTGGAGGAGGCCAATGGCGGGGTGATCTATCTCGACGAGGTGGCCGACCTGCCCGCGGGCACACAATCCAAGCTGTTGCGCGTGCTGGTCGATCAGACCTTTCTGCGGGTGGGGGGCAGCGCCAGGGTCAAGGTCGATCTGCGCGTGATCTCCTCGACCAGCCGCGATCTGGAGGCCGAGATTGCCGCGGGGCGGTTCCGGCGCGAGCTTTATCACCGGCTCAACGTGGTGCCGGTGCGCGTGCCGGGGCTGGAAGAGCGGCGCGAGGACATTCCGCGTCTGGCCGAGCATTTCGTCGCGCTCCTGCATGCCACGCAGGGCCTGCCGAAGCGCGCGCTGTCGGATGAGGCGGCGGCGCTCTTGCAGACGATGAACTGGCCCGGCAATGTTCGGCAGTTGCGTAACGTGATCGAGCGGGTGCTGATCCTCGGCGACAGCGGCGGGCCGATCTCTGCCGCTGAACTGCCGGACGAAAGCACGACACCGGCAGAACAGGGGCGCGTGATCGTATCGGGCATGATCGCAATGATGCCGCTGCGCGAGGCGCGCGAGGTGTTCGAACGCGAATATCTGATGATCCAGATCAACCGCTTCGGCGGCAATATCAGCCGCACCGCAGAGTTCGTCGGCATGGAGCGCAGCGCGCTGCACCGCAAGCTCAAGTCGCTTGGCGTGGTGGGCAATACGCGCGAGAGCGAAGCCGCCGAATAGCGGCTAACGGCGGCACGGCGTCCTCAGGCTTGACCGGGAGTCGAAGGTTACTTCTTCGTCAGCGGGCAGGTATTCAGCCCGAAGATCGCCCGAAGATCGAATAGAGAGGACAGAACGACATCAGCCCCGTAATCAGCGGCACGACGCCGATGAGGTTGGGCCAGCTATAGGCCCCCGTGGCATCAGTTCAGCACACGCGACACAGCCCCGATCAGATCAAGCACTGCGCGCGTTTCACGATCTACGCGATAGACGTAATCCCCCACCCGGTAATAGGTCTGGTTCGGGTCAAGCCCGTGGCGGCCCGGATTGCGGATGATATACCCGTCGTCGATCCGGTCCCCGATGCCGTATATTTTTTTAGCCTGTCCCGGCGGCAGACAGCCCGTGCCTTTCTTGGCAAGACCCGGCGGACAACCGCCGGGCGGGTCGGCGAGGGCGGGTGCTGCACCCAGGGCCGTCAAGGCGGCGGCAGCGAGAAGCAGATGGCGCATCTTTGATCCCCTTGGGTCACTCTTCGATTCCGAGATGGGCATCGGGATGCGGAATACCAAGGCACATGCATCCCGGGATGCGCGGAAATCCGCCCTATCTCTTCGCCAGCGAGCAGGTGTTCAGCCCGAAGATCGCCTAGAGCGGGCAGGACGACATCAGCCCTGTGACCAGCGGGATGATCCCGATCAGCTAGAGCCAGCTACAGGCCACGTCGCGGTTGAGGAAGAACCCGGCCAGCAGGGCAAGGCCGAAGATGATGCGCAGCGCGCGATCAATGGTGCCGACGTTTTTCTTGGGCATGGCAGCGCCTCGCATGGATGATGGGGCGATCGTGCCATGCGCGGGCGTGATGGCTTGGTGATCCTGTCATCAAGGCTCACTTGAAATTGCGGCTGTCCTTGATCTGATCCCAGGCCCAGACCACCTGTTGCAACTGCTCTTCCTGGCTGCGGTCGCCGCCGTTGATATCGGGGTGCAGCACCTTGATGAGCGATTTGTAGGCCTTGCGCAGATCAGCCTTGGCCCAGTCGTCGGCGGCGTCGAGGATTTCAAGCGCGCGCCGTTCGGAAGGCGGCAGTTTGCGCCCGCCGCCCTGTTTGCGGCCCGGATTGCGGGTGGCGTTGTCGCCCAGCACCTGATGCGGGTCCTCGATGCCAAGCCGCGCCCAGGCGCGCGCCTCGGGGTCGGTGAAACGGCGCGTCTCGCGTTCCCAGACCTTGTCGCGCGATAGCTGCGCGTTCAACTCGGCCTCGGTGGTGCCTTCGAAGAAGTTCCACTTGAGATTGTATTCGCGCACATGATCCCGACAGAACCACAGATATTCGTCGAGCACGTCCGGGGATTTCGGTGCGCGGTAAAGCCCGGCCTCGTCGCAGCCCGGATGCTCGCACACCCGCGTCGATGTCTCCGACGCGCCCGACATGCTCCGCCGCCCGCGCGGATTCCTGCGCTTGGCCGACGACACCGACATATCGAAGCCGAAAGGATCAGTCTTGGACATGGGCAAACCTCAACGAGTCAGGGGGAAGATTGTATGCCAAAACGCGCCGATGAGAAGGGGGGGCAAAGGAAAAAGCGGTGACATTGTGATGACAAGATCGCCATGAGGCCGTGGGGCAAGGTCGCGCAGGCGGTTCAAAATTCGTTGCAAACGGGACTTGGCCGGTCGGCCGGCAGCAAGGGACGGGTTCGCGGCCGGAGGACCACGGGGGCGGTGTGATCCCGCGCGCCAGACCGGACACCGGGCGCGCGACACCGGGCGCGCGCGTGGCGGCCGGGATCAGCCCCCCGCGCGCAGGCTCATTTCGGGGCGGGCCCGATAATCATGGTCATCTGGCGGCCCTCCATCCTGGGCATGTTCTCGACCCGGCCCGTCTCTTTCACGTCCTCGGCGATGCGTTCGAGCAACTCGCGCCCAAGGTGCTGGTGCGCCATCTCGCGCCCGCGAAAGCGCAGGGTGATCTTGACCTTGTCGCCACCTTCGAGAAAGCGCTGCACGTTGCGCATTTTCACGTCATAATCATGCGTGTCGGTGCCGGGGCGGAACTTGACTTCCTTGACCTCGATGATCTTCTGTTTCTTGCGGGCCTCGGCCTCGCGCTTCTGGGTTTCGTATTTGTATTTGCCGAAATCCATGATCTTGCAGACCGGGGGGGTGGCATTGGGCGAGATCTCCACCAGGTCCAGCCCGGCCGCTTCGGCCATTTCAAGCGCACGCTGTGGTGTGACGACCCCGACATTCTCGCCATCGGCGCCAATCAGGCGGATTTCGTCGGCGCGGATACGGTCATTGACGCGGGGGCCGGTGTCGCGCGTGGGGGGCGCGTTGTGAGGTCTGCGGGCTATGGCTTTGGTCCTTCGATAGTTGATTTTATGGGTGTATTCAGGCAGGGCAAGGTAAACGCCGGGGCGCGGGCTTTCAAGCGGCAAAATAGGCGGTTGCGGGCCGAAATCCGGGCTTTTCCCTCTTGCGGCTTTTCTCCGGCAGGGCCATCTGTCACACGTGATTGTGAACGGGGGCGAATTCCGGTTTTTCCCCTCAGAGACAGGAGCAGGGTATGAGAAATCTGATATGGGTCGTTCTTGCGGTCGTGGTGCTGGTTGGGGGATACATGATCTTCTCCGGCAGGTCCGTCGATGAGGTGGTCGAGAGCGTGACCGGGGCCACATCGAGCGCCGAGGCACCCGAAACGCTCGAGGAGGCGGCCGAGGCTGTCGGCGAAGCGGCGGAAGCGGCGGCCGATGATGCAAAAGCGGCGGCCGATGATGCCGCCGAGGCGTTGCAGGAAACCGCCGAGGCGGTCGAGAAAGAGGCAGCCCAGGCGCTCGATGCCGTGCGTTCGGTCGGTGAAGAAGGGGCCTCTGAGGCCGAGGCTGCGGCACAGGCCACCATGGACGCCGCCCGCGAGGCCGCCGACGAGGCAAAGGCCGAGACGACCGAGGCCGCGCGCGAGGCGGTCGAAGCCGCCACCGGCGAATCGGTCGCACCCGCAGGGGCTACTGCCGCCGCGGACACGCCCGAGGCGCTGACCGTCGAGGGGTTCGATTTCGACCGCGCCCGCAGCCTGATCGAAGAGGCCGACCTGGGCCAGATGCAGAAATCCGTGCTGATCGAGGGGCTGCGTGCCGCGCAGGACAATCCCGACCAGCTCGAATCCGCGCTCGCAGCCGCGCAAAAGGCGCTTGGTTACTGAGCGAACCCGCAGGACATCGAAACCCCCGTGCCAGGCGATCCTTGCGCGGGGCTTTTCCCTGGGGATCCTCGGGTCAGGCCCGAGGATGACGGGCGGGTGTGGCAAGGGAATCCTCCGGCGCGACCGGGGGATCACCCGATCTCGACAACCCGGGTCAAGCCCGGCGATGGCCGAGAGACATGATCTGCCTCAGTCGAGAAATGCCTTCTCCACCACATATTCCCGAGGGGCGGAATTCGCGCCCTCGCGCAGCCCGTAGCCTTCGAGCATGTCCTTGATTTCAAGGTTGAAGGCAAGGTTGCCGCAGACCATGGCGCGGTCGGTCTCGGGGGTGAGAGGCGCCACGCCCAGATCGGCAAACACCTCGCCCGAGCGCATCAGGTCGGTGATGCGGCCCATCTTGGGGCTCTCTTCGCGGGTGGTGGTCGGGTAATAGCGCAGCTTGTCGGCAAAGCCCTTGCCGATCAGCTCCTCGAGCATCTCGTCGGTGCGGATGTTCTCGATCAGTTCCGCCCCATAGGTCAACTCGCCCACTTCGCGGCAGGTATGGGTCACGATCACCTCGTCATAATCCTCATAGGTCTGCGGGTCGCGCAGGAGCGAGGCAAAGGGCGCGATGCCGGTGCCGGTGGCAAACAGCCAGAGCCTCTTGCCGGGCAGGAGCGCGTCATGCACCAGCGTGCCCACGGGCTTGGGGCGCAGGATGATCTCATCGCCGGGCTTTATGTTTTGCAGCCGGGACGTGAGCGGGCCGTCGGGCACCTTGATCGAGTAAAACTCAAGCTCATCGTCCCAGGACGGCGAGGCGATGGAATAGGCGCGCAAAAGCGGTTTTTCGCGTCCGGTCTTCTCGTCGGTTTGCATCAGCCCGATCATCACGAACTCGCCCGAGCGGAAGCGCAGGCTGGCGGGTCGCGTCACCCGGAAGGCAAAGAGCCGGTCGGTGTAATGCTTGACCCATGTCACCACCTGCGCATCGGGCAGGGTGACGGCCTTGGGCGCTTTGGTGGTGGCTGGGGTCACGGCGGTCATCTCGTTCATCATGTCGCGTTCATCATGTCGCTTGCCGGTGCGTCTAAACCGACATCCTCTCTTAATCCCTGACCCAAGTCAGGGGAAGGCGATATTCAGCCGCGCAGCCGCGCCTGGTAGTCGTGCGCCTGCCAGTCGGCGCGAAAGAGCCATTGCGCCTCGGGCTGCCGCGCGGCGAGCGTGTCGGAGATCTCCACTTCGTCAAAGCCCGCGCGCCGCGCCATGGTGTATTGATCGGCGAGCACATGACCAGCGGCGCGCAGCCGCCCGCGATAGCCCATCAGCCGCAATTGCCGCGCGATGGAAAAGCCGCGCCCGTCGCCGGCAGCCGGAAAGACCACCCGGACGAAGCGCACGCCCTCCAGCCGACCGGCCAGATCGGCGGGGTTGATGTCATTGGGCAGATCGAGCGCGGTTGTGCCCGCGCCCGCCTCGGCCAGCGGCGTGACGGGCGCGGTCCAGTCGTCGCGGCCAAAGCCCGTATCAGTGACGATGATGCTCATGCGGAAACTCCTCTTCGCACCATCTTGCCATTCACAAGATGGATGCCACATTCGGTCTTGTCCTGATCGCGCCAGCGGCCCGCGCGCGGGTCTTCATCGGCGCGCACCGGGCTGGTGCAGGGCATACAGCCGATCGACGGATAGCCCCGCGCCACCAGCGGATGCCTGGGCAGGCGGTTTTCCTCCATATAGGTGCGGATGTCCTCGCGCGCCCAATGGGCCAGCGGGTTGACCTTGATGCGCCCCGTGCCTTCCTCGACCTCGAAGAATTCGAGCGCCGCGCGCGTGCCCGCCTGATAGCGTTTGCGGCCCGTGATCCAGCCGTCGAAACCGGCGAGCGCGCGTTGCAGGGGCTGCGTCTTGCGCAGCGCGCAGCAGGCATCGGTATCGCGCTGATGCAGCGTGTCGTCGGGGTCATGGGCGCGCAGGTCCGCAGGCGTGGCGCGGATGATGCGCAGATCGCGCAAGGCCAGCCGCTCGGCCAGTTCCTGCTGGTAAACCAGCGTTTCGGCAAAGAGCATCTCGGTGTCGATGAAGATGACCGGCGTCGCCGCCCGTGTGACCGAGACCATGTGCAAAAGCACGACGGATTCTGCCCCGAAGCTCGAGACAAGCGCCAGCCGCCCCGCCTGGGGGTCGCGCAACGCGTGCTCAAGCACCGAGATCGCCGAATGGTGGCGATACCGCTCGTTGAGCGCCGCGACCCGCTCTGTCAGGTCATTCGGCGGCATGGGCGCGGGCCTCCTGATCGTAGAGGGCGGATTTGAACGGGGGCATCCCGAGGCGGTTATAGGTCTCGAGGAAGGTCTCCTCCGGCCCCTCGCGCAGGTCGAGATAGGCGAAGATCAGACGCTCCACCGCCGGCACGATCTCGTCATAGGCAAAACCGGGTCCGGTGCGGGTGCCGATGGCCGTGGTCTCGGACGGATCGCCGCCGAGGGTGATTTGATAGTTTTCCACTCCGGCACGGTCGAGTCCGAGAATGCCGATATGGCCGACATGGTGATGCCCGCAGGCATTGATGCAGCCCGAGATCTTGATCTGGAGATGGCCCACCTCGTGTTCGATCTTCAGCTCATCGAGCCGGGTGGCGATGCCCTGGGCCACCGGGATCGAGCGCGCGGTGGCCAGCGCGCAGTAATCCATGCCGGGGCAGGCGATGATATCCGAGGCCAGCCCGATATTGGCCGTCCCCAGCCCCGCCGCGCGCAATTCGCCATGAACGGCGGGAATATCGGCCAGCGCCACATGCGGCAGAACAAGGTTCTGCGCGTGGCTCACGCGGATGTCGCCATGGCCGTAGCGTTCGGCAAGATCGGCCACCAGGCGCATCTGGGAGGCCGACGCATCGCCGGGCGTTTGCCCATGGGCCTTGAGGCTGATGGTGACGATGCCGTGATCGGCGTGCTTGTGCGGCGTCACGTTGGTATCGGTCCAGGCGCGGAACACCGGGTCGGCGTCGCGCGCAACGTGATAGGCGGCGGCGTCGCGCGCGGACAGGGTGGGGGTGACGAATGCCGAACGGATGCGCGCCAGCCACTCCTGATCGACGCCCGAAAACACCGCGCGGCGCGCGGGAAAGGTCGCCTCGACCTCGTCGCAAAAGGCGTCTAGGCCGTGCTCGTGGACGGTGATCTTGACGCGCGCCTTGTATTTGTTGTCGCGCCGGCCCATTCGGTTATAGGTTGCCAGCACCGCTTCGAGATAGGGCAGCAGGTCCGCCTCGGGCAGGAAATCGCGCAGCAATTTGGCCACCATTGGCGTGCGGCCCATGCCGCCGCCGACCCAGACCTGATAGCCGCGCGCCCCGTCCTGCTCGACGATGCGCAGGCCGATATCGTGGCTTTTCATCACCGCGCGGTCGGCTTCTGAGGCGATCACGGCGATCTTGAACTTGCGCGGCAGGAACTGGAATTCCGGGTGATCGGTGGACCATTGGCGGATGAGTTCCGCCACCGGGCGCGGATCGGTCAGCTCATCGGCCGCCGCGCCAGCGAAATGGTCCGAGGTCACGTTGCGGATCGTGTTGCCGGACGTCTGGATGGCGTGCATCCCCACCTCTGCGAGCGCGTCGAGAATATCGGGAACGTCAGCCAGTTTCGGCCAGTTATACTGGATATTCGTCCGGGTGGTGAAATGGCCATAGCCCTTGTCCCACCGCTCGGCGATCATCGCCAGCTGCCGCAGCTTCGCGGGGTCGAGCGAGCCGTAAGGGATCGCCACGCGCAGCATGTAGGCGTGCAGTTGCAGGTAAAGCCCGTTCATCAGGCGCAGCGGGCGGAACTCATCCTCGGTGAGGCTGCCATTGATGCGCCGCGCGACCTGGGCACGAAACTGGCGGTTGCGCTCGGTAAGAAAGGCGCGGTCGAAATCGTTGTATTGATACATCTGGGGTGTCCTTTCCGGGGGAGGTCACGCGTCGTCAGCCGCGCGACAGTCCTTCGGCCTGCTTGCCATGAAAGAGGTTCGACGGGCCCTTGCGGCGGAAATCCTCGCGGAAATGGGTGGGCTCGGGGCCGTGCGCGCCGGGACGCATATCGGCGAGATAGGGGCCGACCACCTCGGCCGCGCGGGCCTGCGCCTGAAGCAGGCGATACTCGGCCTCGGCCTCGTCGATGATGAGTTCGGCCTCGGCCAGATCCCGCGTCCAGCGGTCATCGACGGTGAGATAGACCACATCGCCCTCGATCAGGGCATTTCCGGTCACGACCTTGGGGGTGAACTGTCTGGCCATGTCAGGCAAGCTCCTGTTGTGTTTGCGAAATCCGGGCCTCCGCCGCTCGGGGGGAGAGGCCGAGAAAGGTGAGTGCGGGGCCGCTGAGGGCGGCGGCGTCGAGATCGGCGGGCAGCCGCTCCAGCGTGGTGGCGATCACGCGCTGATCCGCGCGGGCGGCGTTCTCGACGATGGTCACGGGCGTGGCGCGATCCGCCCCGTGCATCAGCAGCCGCCCCTGCACGAAGCGCGCCGCGCGCTTGCCCATGTAGATCGCGGCCACCTCTCCGGGGCGCGCCAGCGTGCGCCAGTCGTGATCGGCAAACCCCGCCATGTCATGCCCGGTGAGAAAGCGCACGGCCGCGTTGCGCCCGCGTCTGGTCAGGCTCTGGCCGATGGCAGCGGCAGCGGCGGAGGCGGCGGTGATGCCCGGCACGATCTCGAACGGCAGGCCCGCCGCCTCGACCGCCGCGATTTCCTCGTCGAGCCGCCCGAATATCACCGGATCGCCGCCCTTGAGCCGCACCACAGCCGCGCCGGCCAGCGCGTGGCCGACGATCAGCGCATTGATCGCCGCCTGCGGGGTGGAGGGGCCGAACCCCTGCTTGCCGGCGGCGACGAGTTGCCCGTCAGGCCGGGCGAACCGCAATATGTCGGGGCTCACCAGCCGGTCGTGGACCACCACATCGGCCGCCTCGATCAGGCGCAGCGCCCTGAGCGTCAGCAGATCGGCATCTCCGGGGCCTGCGCCGACGAAAGCGATGGGTTTTGGCGGTGTGGCGGGCATGGCGGCAACGGGTTCCGGGGTTGTTTGACTTCACGCTTAATATAGGAAATATTCCCGGATAGAGGCCATATGCTGCGCACAATAAGGACATATGTTCCTCAATTGGTGGCTTTATGGCAGAGATTCCTTCAAACGGAGAGAATTTGGAATGACCGTCCGCATCGACGACCTCGACCGGAAAATCCTCGCGCAACTGCAAGCGGATGCCGGGCAATCGCTTGACGATATCGCGCGCAATGTGGGCTCGTCGAAGACGCCGGTCTGGAATCGCATCCGCAAGCTGCGCGAGGGCGGCGTTATCCGGCAGCAGACCTGTCTGCTCGACGCCGAGGCGCTCGGGCTTGAAGCGTGTTTCTTCGTGCTGATCCGCACCTCGGAACATGATGCCGCTTGGCAGGCGCGGTTTCTGGAAACGCTGAAGAACCGCCCCGAGGTCATGGAGGCGCACCGGCTTGCGGGCGATATCGACTATATCCTCAAGGTGCGCGTGGCCAATGCGCGGGCCTATGACGTGTTCTATCAGGCGCTGATCGCGGAGGTGAAGATCCACAACGTCACCGCGCTGCTGTCGATGGAAGAGATCAAGTCCACGACGATGCTGCCGCTGTGAGCGGGGCAGGGGGCGCTGCCCCCGTCGCGCTTGCGCGCGACTCCCCCGGGATATTTGCGGCAAGATGAAGGGTCAGGCGGCCTCGAGCGCGATGATGATGGGCGAGAAATCGCGTGATGACAGGCTCGCGCCGCCGACAAGCGCGCCGTCCACTTCGGGAATGGCAAAGATTTCGGCGGCGTTGCCGGGTTTGACCGAGCCGCCGTAGAGCAGGCGCAGCGCGTCCGCCTCAGCCGCGCCGAGGCGCTCGGCGAGGAGGGCGCGCAGCATGCCATGCACTTCGGCGATCTGCGCCGCGCAGGGCGTGAGGCCGCTGCCGATGGCCCAGACGGGTTCGTACGCGATGACGGTGCTGGCGGCGCTGGCGGTGTCCGGGAGCGAGGCGCGTAGCTGCGCGGCGATGACGTCGAGGGTCTGCGCACCCTCGCGCTCGGCCAGCGTCTCGCCGAGGCAGATGATGGCGATCAGGCCGGCAGTATGGGCGGCGCGCGCCTTTTGCGCGACGAGTGCGCTTGTTTCGCCGTGATCCGCGCGGCGTTCGGAATGGCCGAGGATGACCGCGCGCGCGCCCGCATCGGCCAGCATGGGCGCGGCGAGGTCGCCGGTATGCGCGCCCGACGGGGCGGCGTGGCAATCCTGTGCGCCGATCATCAGCGCGCGGCCCTCGGCAAGGCCTGCCGCCTGCGCCAGAAGCGTCGCGGGGGGGCAGATCAGGATATCGACGTCCGGCGCGGGATGGGCGGCGGCGAGCGCGGCGATCTCGCCCAGGCTGGCCCTTGTGCCGTTCATCTTCCAGTTGCCAGCGGCCAGCCTGCGTTTCATTCGATGTGCCTTTCGATGCCTTTCGATGCCTTGCGGGCGGTGCTCACATGTCTGCGAACTTGATCGATTCGCCGCAGCCGCAGGCCTCGGTCACGTTCGGATTGTTGAACACGAAGCCCGATTCGAGAAGGGATGTCCGGTAGTCGATCTCTGTGCCGAACAGGAACATCTGCGCCATCGGCGCGATCAGCACGCGCGCGCCGTCCTGCTCTATCACCTCATCGTGAGGATCGCCCTCGGCCACATATTCCATCGTGTATTCCATGCCCGCGCATCCGCCCTTCCTGACGCCGAGACGCAGGCCCCTGGAGCCGTCGCGCGCCATCAGCCGCGTGATCTGCGAGACCGCCGCCGGGGTCAGGGTGACGGCCTGTTTTCCGGGAATTCCGAACATTAGCTTTGCCCTTCAGATAATTGGTTTTCTACATGAAACCCAGCTCTAGCCGGGCCTCGTCGCTCATCATGTCCATGCCCCATTGCGGCTCCCATGTCAGGTGCACATCGACCTGCTTGACACCTGCCAGAGGTTCGACCGCGTCGGCGACCCAGCCGGGCATGTCGCCCGCCACCGGACAGCCCGGCGCGGTGAGCGTCATGGTGATGTTGACCGCGTTCTCGGGGCTGATGTCGATCGTGTAGATCAGCCCGAGATCGTAGATATTCACCGGGATTTCAGGGTCATAGACGGAGCGGCACGCCTCGACAACCTGCTCGTAGAGCGGGTGATCGGTGGTGGAGGGGGCGATGAGCGGGGCCCCTTCGAGGGGTTCGGCTGCGGTCATGCTGTCTGTCCTGCGCTTATTCCGACCAAAGATATAGGATTTATGAAGCGCGACGTCCAGAGGCACGGGCGGCACGCGCTCAGCCGCTGGTCTTGCGCCGTCGCACGGGGGCGGGTCGGACGCGCGCCTCGATCATGTCGTAAAGCGCGCCGGCGATATTCCTGGAGGTTGCGCCCTCGATCCCCTCGAAGCCCGGCGAGGAGTTCACTTCGAGCACCTTGGGCCCCGATTCGGCGCGCAGCAGATCGACCCCGGCAAGGCTGAGATCGAACACGCGGGCGGCGCGGATCGCCGTCTCGCGCTCGGCCCTGGTGATGCGCACGGATTTGGCCGTGCCGCCGCGATGCAGGTTGGAGCGGAAATCGCCCTCGGCGCCGGTGCGCTTCATCGAGGCCACCACGCGCCCGCCGATGACGAGGCAGCGGATATCCTCGCCGGCGGCCTCCTTGACGAAATCCTGCACGAGGAAATTGGCCTTGAGCCCGCGAAACGCGTCGATCACCGATTCGGCCGCCTTGCGCGTCTCGGCCAGCACCACGCCCTTTCCTTGCGTCGATTCGAGCAGCTTGACGATGAGCGGCGCGGTGCCCACGAGGTCGATCAGGTTGCCGGTATCCTTGGGCGAGGCGGCAAAGGCCGTGTTGGGCATTCCCACCCGCGCGCGCGCCATCAACTGATGGGCATAGAGCTTGTCGCGGCTGGCAGTGATGCCCGCCGAGGGGTTCACGCAGAAGGTGCCGATGGTCTCGAACTGGCGGATCACGGCCGCGCCGTAGGCGGTGACGGAGGCGCCGATGCGCGGGATCACCGCGTCATAGCGCGGCAGGCGCTTGCCGTCGTAATGCACCTCGGGCGCAAGCGCGTTGATCGCCATGTAGCAGCGCGTGGTGTCGATCACCTCGACCGAATGACCGCGCGCCTCGCCCTCTTCCACCAGGCGGCGGGTCGAATAGTTGTCCTCGCGCGAGAGCACGGCGATGCGCAGCGCGCGCTTGGGCTGGACAGCGCGCATTTTCGACGTGTGATAGACGTCATAGCTGAGTTCGGGTTGCAGGAAACGGTCGGTGGCGACGATCGAGATATGATCCTTGAGCGCCTGCCGCCCCAGCAACATGCGCGAGGCCATGGTGGAGCGGTTGGTGAGGGTGATCTCGATGGGCCAGCTGTCGCCGTTCACGCAAAGCGTGCTCTCGATCACGTAGCGCAATTCGCGCTCGCCGTTGGACGAGGCAACCTCGCGCCGGTCGAGGATCGGCGCAGAGCACGGGATCACCAGATCGTCGCGCCCCGGAATCGGGTGGACGGTAAAGCGCACCTTGGGCCGGGTGGATGGCCCGAAGGTCTCGATGTCGAAGGCATGGAGCGCGGAGGTGCGCGCGCCGGTATCGACCTTGGCCTTGATCGCGGGCACGCCGAGATCGGGCAGCGCAATCCATTCCTCCCAGCCGAATTGCAGCGGCTGGGATGTGGTGGCGTCGGTCATGCACTTTATCCTTTCCGGGGGGCGCGCGCGGCACATGGCCGCGATGCGCTCAGGGCTGCAAGGGCTGTCTATTTGTTGATGTCCTCGCGGATCACGCGGGTCTGGTCGTCGGGGCGGCGCAGCGCGCGGCGCAGGGCAATCCAGGACAGGAGCGAGAAGAGCACGAAGATCGCGAGCAGCGCCGAGAGGCCGAGATCGAGCGGCAGAAGCACCAGAAGTGCCACCAGCGCCGCGCCGCAGGCAAAGCCCAGAAGGACAAAGCCCGGCAGCACGGTTTCAAGGATGGCAAAGACCAGCGCCGCCGCCGCCCAGACCCACCAGACCTGCCAGAGCGCGGACATCAGCCGCGCCCCTTTAGCATCTGGAAGGCATTGCCGAAGGCCTCGATGGCGTTGGCGGGCAGCACGATGGTCTGGTTGCCGGAGCCGCGCGCCATGGCGTCGAGCGCCTCGACCTGTTTCAGGGCCACCTGGTATTGTGCGGCCTCAAGCCCGTTCTCGGCGATGGCCTGGGCCACCACGGAGGTGGCATAGGCTTCGGCATCGGCGGCGATGCGGCGGGCCTTGGCCTGTTGCTCGGCGGCGTAAAGCGCGGCGTCGGCCTCGAGTTCGACGGCGCGTTTGCGCCCCTCGGCCTCGGTTACCTGGGCACGGCGGGCGCGCTCGGCGTTGAGCTGTTGCAGCATGGCCGAGCGGGTGGCCTCGTCGAGATTGACATCGAGAATCTCGGCGCGCGTTACCTCGATTCCCCAGTCATCGACCGCGTCCTCCACCAGCGATTTGATCGTCGAGATGAGTTGCGAGCGGTGCGACTGCACATCGTCGAGATCGAGCTTGCCGATCTCGGCGCGCACGATGCCCGCCACGGTGGTGGCGATTGCGCCGTCCACGTCGCGGATGCGGTAGACGGTCCTTTCCGGTTGCAGGATGCGGTAGAACACGGAGGTTTCCACCTCCACCAGCACGTTGTCGCGGGTGATCGCGTCCTGGCTGGCATTGGGCAGCTGGCGTTCGAGGATCGAGATGCGATGCGCCACCTTGTCGAGGAAAGGCACAATCAGGTTGATTCCGGGGCCGAGAACCTTGTGCAACTTGCCGAACCGTTCGATCACGTATTGTTCGGATTGCGGCACGATCTGGAGGCCGCGCGTGATGATCAAAAGCCCGAAGATCGCCAGGAGGATCCACAGGATATTGGCGGAAATCAGTTCGAAAATCATGTTTTCGGTCATGGTGGTCACGCCCTTTGAGAATGGCTGTCGGTCCCCGGACCGACGGTAAACGGGATCGCGCCGCCGCAAAAGGTCAAAAACGGGTGCGCGCCTCGGGAATGCTTGATGCAGAGGTTGCCGGCCCGTCCCGGCTCAGAACCGTTCCAGCAGCCGTCTGAGATAGTCAAGCTCGACATCCGGGCGCTCGCCCTCGCCCGAGCGGCGGCGGATCTCGTCCAGAAGCTCGCGCGCGCGGCGATAGACATCGTCGCCCTGAAGCAGATTGTCCTGCGTGCCCGCGTGGCGGCCTTGCCCGCGCTCGCGCCCAAGCGGATCGGTCTGCGCCATGCCCGGCCGGCCGCGCTCGCTGCCCGGACCGCCCGGCTGGCCCTGCTGCGCCATCGCCTCGCCCATGTTGCGCATCCCGTCGCGCAGCGCCTCCATGGCGTCGGCCTGCTCGCCGAGCGCGCCGGCCAGGTCGTCGTTGCGCAGCGCCTCTGCCGCCCCCTCCATCGCGCGTTCGGCACGCTCCAGCGCGTCGCGCGCGGCCTCGCCTGCCTCGCCGCCCAGTTGTGGCAGACCGCCGCGCTGGCGCTCCAACTCGCGGCGCAGCGCCTCCTGCCGGTCAGCGAGCGATCCACCCTGACCGCCCTCGGCCTGCTCCTGTCCCTGCCCACCTTGTTGCGCGCCGCCCTCGCCGCCGCCTTGCCCCTGCTGGCCGTCATGGCTCTCGCCGCGCCCATCGCCGCCTGAGCGGCCCTCGTTCTGCTGCGACTGGCCGCGCTGCGCATTGGGGTTGAACTGTTCCTGAAGGTCACGGAACGCCTGATCCGACAGACCCTGCTGCTGGCGCAGGGTCTCGGCCAGCCCCTCCATCGCCTGCTGGCCGGCCGACCGGCTCTGCCCTTGGGTGACCTGCATGTTCTCCATCATGCGCTGGAATTCCTCCAGCGCCTGCTGCGCCTCGGCAAAGCGGCCCTGCTCCATCAATTCCTGGATGCGGTCCATCATGTCCTGCAGATCCTGGCTGTTCATCTGCATCATGTTCTCGGCGCTCTGCTGGCTGCCGCCCTCTTCGTCCTCGCGCTGCGCCTCGGCCATCTTCTGGCGCAGATAATCCTGCGTGGCATTGCGCAGGTCCTGCATCAGCCGCGCGATCTCCTCGGGGCTGGCCCCGTTCTTCATCGCCTCGCTCAACCGCTCTTGCGCCGCGCGCATCCGCTCCAGCGCGTCGGCGATGTCGCCATCCTCCAGCAGCAGCGCCAGATCCCACAGCGCCTGCGCGATCTCGTCGCGCCCTGCCGCATCAAGCCCGGCCTCGGTCTTTGCCTCCAGTTGCCGCACGATCACCCGCAGCCGCAGATAGGCGCTCGCCGACCGGAACAGCCCCTCACGCGGCTTGTAGGACATCGCCCGCAGCACCTGCGCCACGCGGGTGGCATTGTCGCGCGTCCAAAGAAGGTCGCGCCGCTGTTCGATCACCGCCGCCGCCAGCGGGTTGAAGAAGCGCCGCGCCGGAAGGATCATCTCCAGCGGCTCCGATAGCCCCTCCTGCCCCGCCGCATCGCGCACCCGCAGCCGCAGCGTGACCGGCAGATGCGCCCAGGGGTGCTCCGAGAGGTTCTCGATCAGCGTCTCGGTAAAGGCGGCCCGGTTGCCGCTGAGCGGCAGCGGCAGATCGAGCGTGATCGCCTCGCGCGGCTCGGGTTCCGGCGCGAGACCGTGACGGTGCGTCACGCGCGCCATGTCGAGCGTGAAAACCGCCGTGCCCCCGGTCACGCCGTAATCGTCGCGCGCCTCGAAGGGCTGGCTCATCTGGCCGTCGAACGTGGTCCTGGCCTCACCGGCGAGGATCTTTACCTGCGGCGGGGCATCCGGGATCGCTGTCACCTGCCAGCCGCGCCCGCCCGGCCCGACGATTGTGATCTCGCCGTCGCGCGCGATGATGACGCTCTGCTCCGGCGCGCCCGGCGCGGCGACCGGCTGCCCGGACACGGTCTCTTCCAGCGTGAGCGCCCCCGCCTCGCCGTAAAAGCGCAGCGTCACACGGCTGCCCGCCGGCGCGCGGATCGCCGCGCCCTGATCGGCAAGATAGAGGCTCGGCAGGCCGGTATGGGCGGGCGGCTCGATCCAGCCCTCCCAGGCCGGGCCCTGCGCCAGCGCCGCGCCCTGGCCCGCCCCCGGCACGATCCGCGCCACCGTGCCCGCGCGCCAGGCCGAGCCAAAGACCAGCCCCGTCACCAGCAGCACAAGCGCCATGTAGCGCAGCCCGCAAGGGTCGCGTCGCGCCAGCCGCAGATCGGGGGCCACCGCGCGCGCGCCGCGTGCACGCGCGGCCATGCGGGCCTGATGCGCCCGCCAGAGCGCGGCAGAGGCGGCATCATCCGCCCCCACCGCCTGCACATCGGCAAGCGCCGCCAGCGGCCGCCCCGGCATCGCCGCATCGACCCGCGCCAGCGCCTCGGCGCGGGCGGGCCAGCGCAAGCGCCGCCAGCCGCGCAAGGCAAGACCGATCACGGCCAGCGCGACCGTCCCCGCCCCGGCCTGCGCTGCCGCCAGCGGCACCATCTCGTGCAGCCCCAGAAGCAGCACCGCCGCCGCCGCCGCCAGCACGCTCCAGACCGGCCAGAAGGCATGCACCAGCCGCTCGACGGCCATCCCCGCCCATGTCAGCCACAGCACCCGGCGCAATCGCGTCAGGATCGGGGTCAAAGGCTCATCGGGTCGGGTCATGGCGCCATGGTTCCTCTGCGGCCCGCGACGCATCCCCGCGTCAGAGCCATTCGGGTATGGTATCGCGATTGAGCATTTCGTCAAAGCTCGGGCGTGCGCGGATCACGGCAAAGTCGCGCCCGTTCACCAGAACCTCGGGGATAAGCGGCCTTGTGTTGTATTCGCTCGCCATCACCGCGCCATAGGCCCCGGCGCTGCGAAACGCCACCAGGTCGCCCGCCGCCAGCGGCGGCAGATGGCGCGCGCGCGCGAAGGTGTCGCCGCTCTCGCAGACCGGGCCGACCACGTCATAGGGGCGCTGTTCGGTCCCCGGCGCGGGCTCGATCACCGGCACGATCTCGTGATGCGCGTCATACATGGCAGGACGGATGAGATCGTTCATCGCCGCGTCGAGAATGAGGAAATCGCGCCCCTCGCCCTCCTTGACGTAGATCACCCGGCTCACCAGCACGCCGGCATTGCCGACGATGAGGCGGCCCGGCTCGATCTCGATCTCACAGCCCAGATGCCCCAGCTCCTCGCGAATCATCGCGCCGTATTCCATGGGCAGGGGCGGTGCCTCGTTCGACCGGGTATAGGGGATGCCGAGGCCCCCGCCCAGATCGAGACGACGGATGTCATGGCCATCGGCGCGTAACGCTTCGGTCAGCTCGGCCACCTTCTCGTAAGCGGCGCGAAACGGCGCCAGATCGGTCAGCTGGCTGCCGATATGCACGTCGATGCCGACCACCTCGAGGCCCGGCAGGGAGGCCGCCTCGGCATAGACGGCGCGGGCGCGTGCAATGGGAATCCCGAACTTGTTCTCGCTCTTGCCGGTGGCGATCTTGGCGTGTGTCCTGGCGTCCACGTCCGGGTTCACCCGGATGGTGACGGGCGCGACCTTGCCCAGGCTCACCGCCACCTCGCTCAGCGCGCGCATCTCCGGCTCGCTCTCGACATTGAACTGGCGGATGCCGCCGATCAGGGCCACGCGCATTTCCTCGCGCGTCTTGCCGACGCCCGAGAACACGATCCGCTCGCCCGGCACACCCGCGGCGATGGCGCGCGCGTATTCCCCGCCCGAAACCACGTCCATCCCCGCGCCCAGGCCTGCCAGCGTGCGCAGGATCGCCTGATTGCTCGCCGCCTTCATGGCGTAGCAGATCAGGTGATCCATCCCCGCCAGCGCCTCGTCAAAGAGGCGATAGTGCCGCGTGAGCGTGGCGGTGGAATAGCAGTAGAACGGCGTGCCCACCGCCGCCGCGATCTCGGGGATCGGCACGTCCTCGGCATGAAGAACACCGCCACGATAGAGAAAATGATCCATGCCCGCCCCCGCTTCATCTTGCCATAAATATCCACGATCCCGACGCCGCCGCCGCCGCGCCGATATGCGGGATCGCCCGTCGCCCTCCGCCCGGCGCCGTTCCCGCCGCCGCCGTCTGAGACCCCATGCCACCGGGGGCACCGTGCGCGCCCGGGCGCCGTCTCACCGCCCGAGTCCGACGCCGACGCTGACCCCGTTATTCGTGGCGCCGGCTCTCACATTGCCCACCCGGACGCCGACCCCGGCCGAGACATTGCCGCCGCTGCCGGCAGAGACAACAGTGCCGACCTGCGGGCGCACCGGATCGCCCTCCACGCCGCAGCCGGCCAGTGCAAGCGCGGCGATCACCGCCAACAGTCGTTTCATCCCAGACGCTCCTTCCAGCGTGTCACCTGCGCGCGCACCTGTTCGGGCGCGGTGCCGCCATAGCTGGTGCGTGACGCCACCGAGTTGTGCACGCCCAGCACATCATAAACGCCCGCGGTGATGCCGCCATGCACTTCGTGCATCTCGGCAAGGCCGAGATCGCGCAGGTCGCAGCCTTTCGCCTCGGCACGGGCCACAAGCGCGCCGGTCACATGATGCGCCTCGCGAAAGGGCATATCCAGCACCCGCACCAGCCAGTCCGCCAGGTCCGTCGCGGTCGAAAACCCCGACCCGGCGGCGGCCTCCAGGTTGTCGCGCTGCGCCACCATGTCGCGCACCATCCCCGCCATCGCGGCCAGTGCCAGCATCAGGTTGTCGGCGGCGTCGAAAACCTGTTCCTTGTCTTCCTGCATGTCCTTGGAATAGGCCAAGGGCAGCCCCTTCATCACCATCATCAGGGCCACGTTCGCCCCGAAAATCCGCCCCAGCTTGGCTCGGATCAGCTCTGCCGCATCGGGGTTCTTCTTTTGCGGCATGATGCTCGATCCGGTCGAGAACCGGTCCGACAGCGCGACAAAGCGGAACTGCGCCGAGGACCAGATCACCAGTTCCTCGGCAAACCGGCTCAGGTGCATCGCGCAGATGCTGGCCGTGCCGAGAAACTCCAGCGCGAAATCGCGGTCGCTGACCGCGTCGAGGCTGTTGGCACAAGGCCGCTCGAACCCCAGTGCGCGCGCCGTCATCTCGCGGTCGATCGGAAAGGACGTGCCCGCCAGTGCCGCCGCGCCCAGCGGACATTCGTTCATCCGCGCCCGCGCATCGCGCACCCGGCCAAGGTCGCGCCCGAACATCTCGACATAGGCCATCATGTGATGGCCCCACGTCACCGGCTGCGCGGTTTGCAGATGGGTAAAGCCGGGCATCACCCAACCCGCCCCCGCCTCGGCCTGCACCAGAAATGCGCGTATCAGCGCCACCAGCGCCTGGTCCACCGCGTCAAGCTGCTCGCGCACCCAGAGCCGGAAATCGGTGGCCACCTGATCGTTGCGGCTCCGCGCCGTGTGCAGCCGCCCGGCGGCGGGGCCGACGATCTCCTTCAGCCGCGCCTCCACGTTCATGTGGATATCCTCCAGCGCGGTGGAAAACTGAAACGTTCCGGCCTCGATCTCTGACAAGACCGTGAGCAGCCCTTTTCGGATCGCCTCGGCGTCGCTATCACTAAGGATACCCGTCGCCGCCAGCATCGCTGCGTGGGCGCGTGACCCGGCGATATCCTGCGCCGCCAGCCGCTTGTCGAAGCCGATCGAGGCATTGATTGCCTCCATGATCGCATCCGGCCCGGCGGCAAAGCGGCCGCCCCACATCTGGTTAGAGGTCGTGTCAGTCATCTGTTGCGGCCCTTTGGAGGGAAAATGAAACGTCTTCTCGCGCTTGTCCTTTATATTGGCCTCGCGCTCGGTGCAAACCTTGGTGCAGCTGCCGCAGCCGATATCGCGGCGCTTGAGGCGCTGCGCGAAGGCGACATGCGCAAGCTCATGTTCCACGCGGCCCCCAAACCCGTTCCGCTCACCGAATTCGAGCGCGAAGACGGCACGCCCGGCACGCTCGCCGATTATCGCGGCCGGCATGTGGTGCTCAACTTCTGGGCTACCTGGTGCGCGCCTTGCCGCGCCGAGATGCCGACGCTTGCAAGCCTGCAGGCGGAGCTGGGCAATGAGGCGTTTTCCGTCGTGACCATCGCCACCGGCCGTAACCCCCCCCCCGCGATGAAGAAATTCTTCGACGAGATCGGCGTCACCAACCTGCCGCTGCACCGAGATCCCCGCAGCGCGCTCGCCCGCGAAATCGGAGTCTTCGGCCTGCCCGTTACCATGATCCTTGACCCCGAAGGCAACGAGCTTGCCCGCCTCACCGGCGATGCCGACTGGAATTCCGCAAGCGCCAGGGCGCTCATTCGCGCCTTGATCGAGGGCACGGATCAGGGGTGAGGAGGCTTTCGAATTGACATGGGCCCGCTGGCCATGCCGACCATACTGCATTGACGGACAATCCCGAAAGCGGGCGACGGCCCGACCGGGAGGCCGGACGCTTGTCTTGTGACATCCCCTTGTGTTTCGCTCAGGGAGCGGGGCACTGTCGAATGCCCACCGGCTTCGCGCACACACCCTCTGCACCGAAATTCGTTTCAGAACGCCCGGCGGTGGTGCCGTGGCGGCAGAATCACGTTTCCCTTTTGCGCGCTTTTCCTGCTAATGATGACCTTGTTAGTCGCTCTTTTCGAGGCCACATACCGGAAATGATCACCCACAAGACAAAATACGCGCTCAAATCCCTCATGGTTCTGGCCGATGAAAAGGCGGACACGGGCGATGCGTTGCGGATCGAGGACATCGCCGAGCGGTCCGGCGCGCCCAAGCGGTTCCTGGAGCATATCCTTCTCGATCTCAAGCGCGCCGGGCTGATCGGGAGCAGGCGGGGGCGCAATGGCGGCTATGAATTGATAAAGGAACCGCGCCGCATTTCCATCGCCGAGGTGCTGCGCCTGATCGACGGGCCGATGGCGCCGCTGCCCTGTCTGTCGCGCCGCGCCTATCGTCGGTGCGACGATTGCACGGACGAAAAAACCTGCCGGGTGCGGGCCGTCTTTGGCGGGTTTTACGCGACCTATATCCTGATGATCGAATCCCTGACGCTGGCCGATCTGCAACGCGATGCCGATCCGCTGGCGCGCTTTTCCGATGCCCCGCGCGCTGTCGGAGAATAGGATTCTATAATCACGATTGAAATAGGCGTGATTTTTCCTTTGCAATACTCGATCAACTCTGTCGTTATTGACGTGTCAGATGGCGCCGGCCGGACCTGCCCCTCGTATGGGCGGTTACGCCTCCCCCGGCCCGCCTGTCTGACACGAGATCCGGACACGGGGTTGAGCAAAGGAGACACCCATGTATCGCACCATCCAGCTTGGCGCTCATGCGCAGGCGCAGGGCAAATTCATCCGAAGTCTCGGCGATGGCCGCATCGAGATCGACACCGGCAAGGCTCGACTGATCGGGCAAGCCATCGAGACACGGCGCGCCGTCGCCGATATCGGCGCGCGGCTTTTGGGCAAGAGCGGCCTGCGTGGCGGGCTTGTGGCGACGGTGGCCGCCCTCGGCCTGATGCTCAGCCCGGTCGCGACGGGTGCGGCCAAGGCACAGGACAGCGTCAATATCCTCAACGTTTCTTACGATCCGACCCGCGAATTTTACCGCGAATACAACGCGCTTTTCAACGAGTGGTGGGTCGCGCAGGGCAATGCCCCGGTCTCCATCCAGCAATCGCATGGCGGCTCTGGCAGTCAGGCGCGGGCCGTGATCGACGGGCTTGAGGCGACGGTGGTGACGCTGGCGCTGGCCGCCGATATCAACGCCGTGGCCAGCCGCGCGCAGGGCAAGGTGCCCGAGGACTGGCAGAGCCGCTTGCCGCACAATTCCTCGCCCTATACCTCGACCATCGTGTTCCTTGTCCGCGAGGGCAACCCCAAGGGCATTCAGGACTGGGGCGATCTGATCAAGGATGGCGTTCAGGTCATCACCCCCAACCCCAAGACAAGCGGCGGGGCGCGCTGGAACTATCTGGCGGCCTGGGCCTGGGCGGAAAATGAATTCGACGGCGACGAGGAGAAGGTCCGTGACTTCGTCGGCAAGGTCTACAAGAACGTGCCGGTTCTGGACACGGCGGCCCGCGGGTCCACCACCACCTTTGCACAACGCGGCATTGGCGATGTTCTGCTCGCCTGGGAGAACGAGGCCTATCTTTCGTTGAAGGAGTTGGGTGAGGACAAGTTTGACATCGTGGTCCCGTCGGTCTCCGTGCTGGCCGAGCCGCCGGTGGCGCTGGTCGAGGGCAACATCACCTCCGAGGCGCAGCGCGCCGCCGCCGATGCCTATCTCAACCATCTCTACAGCGCGCCGGCGCAGGCGCTGGCGCTCAAGCATTTCTACCGTGCCTGGGATGTGTCGGCGGCAGCCGCCGAGGATATCGAGCGGTTCCCCGAGGTGAAACGGCTGGGGATCGACCATTTCGGCGGCTGGGCCCAAGTGCAACCGCTGCACTTTGGCGATGGCGGCATCTTCGACCAGATCTATTCGGAGTAATCCATGAGGGCGAGCATCCTTCGCTCGCCCTCACCCCTGCCGGGGTTTGGGCTGAGCTTCGGGATCATGGTGGCGATTTTGTCCATCGTGGTCCTTCTTCCCATCGGGGCGCTACTGGGCCGGGGGCTTATGATCGGCCCCGGTGACTTGTGGGACATGGTCAATTCGCGCCGCATCTGGTCGGCGTTGACGCTGTCGTTCCGCGCGGCGCTGGTTGCGTCGCTCTTTAATCTGGTGTTCGGGCTGGTGCTGGCCTGGGTGCTGGTGCGCTATCGGTTCTGGGGGCGCAGGTTGGTGGATGCCGCCGTTGACCTGCCCTTTGCCCTGCCGACGGCGGTGGCGGGGATCGCGCTGACAGCACTCTATGCCCCGAACGGCGTCTTTGGTCAGGCGCTGGCGCCCCTGGGCATCAAGGTCGCCTATACCGAGCTTGGCATCTGGATGGCGCTTATTTTTATCGGGCTGCCCTTCGTGGTGCGCACCGTGCAGCCGGTGATCGAAGAGCTTGACCGCGAGGTCGAGGAGGTGAGCGCCACCCTGGGCGCGCGCCGCGCCTATACCCTGCGCCGTGTGGTCCTGCCGACGCTGGCACCCGCAGCCCTGACGGGCTTTGCGCTGGCACTGGCGCGGTCGGTCGGCGAATACGGCTCGGTCATCTTCATCGCGGGCAACATCCCCAACCTGACCGAGATCGCGCCGCTGCTGATCGTGATCCGGCTGGAGGAATACAATTACGACGCCGCCGCCGCGATCGGCATCGCCATGCTGCTGATCTCGTTTGCGATGCTGCTGGCGATCAACCTCATCCAGATCTGGAGCAGACGGAGGATCGGACTTGTCTGATACGACCCCTGATACGACCCAACTCTACAACAACGCCGCCACACGACAGGACGCACCCCCTGTGCCGGTTGCCGCCGGCTTTGCCCTCGCGACCATATCCAGCCTGCTCGGCCTGAGCCTCGCCATCGCGGCGTTCACGGTCGGAAAACCGCTCTGGCTGGTTGCAATGCTCTGGCCGACTGGAACCGGTCTTGCGCTGGTCGGGCTCGGCTGGCTGGTCCTGCGTGAGGACGGGCAGCCCGAAAACCACCTGTATCGGAACTGTGCCCATGGCTGACGCAACAATCAATGCAACGCCGGTCACCACCGAGCCGCGCCTCGCGCGCGGCCTCCTCATCGGGGGGACCATGGCGCTCATCGCGGTGCTGCTGTTCGCGCCGCTCATCGCCGTCTTTGCCGAGGCGCTGCGCGATGGCTGGGCGGCCTCGCTCGACGCGCTCGCCGCCCCTGACGCGCGCTCGGCGATCCGGCTCACGCTGATCGTGGCGGCGATTGCCGTGCCGCTCAACGCGGTGTTCGGCATCGCCGCCGCCTGGGCGATCACCAAGTTCGACTTTCGCGGCAAGGCGTTTCTCATCACGCTGATCGACCTGCCGTTTTCGGTCTCGCCGGTGGTGGCGGGGCTGGCGCTGGTGCTGCTGTTCGGGGCCAACTCGTCGCTCGGGGGCTGGCTGGTGGCCCATGATCTCAAGATCGTCTTCGCCTTTCCCGGCATCGTGCTGGCCACGATGTTCGTGACCTTTCCCTTCGTGGCGCGCGAACTCATCCCGGTGATGATCGAACAGGGCCGGGCCGAGGAAGAGGCGGCGCTGACGCTGGGGGCATCCGGCTGGCGCGCGTTTTTCACCGTGACCCTGCCCAATATCCGCTGGGCGCTGCTCTATGGCGTGCTCTTGTGCAACGCCCGCGCCATGGGCGAGTTCGGCGCGGTCGCGGTAATCTCGGGCAAGATCCGGGGCGAGACCACGACCATGCCGATCATGATCGAGATGTTCTACAACGAATATCTCTCGGTCGCGGCCTTTTCGCTGGCCGGTGTGCTGGCGCTCTTGGCGCTGGTCACGCTCACCCTCAAATCGCTTCTCGAATGGCGTCACGCGGATGTTCTGGCCGCGACGCGCCGTCACTGAAAGGGACACCCATGCATATCGAAATCGAGGAACTGGCCAAGGAATTCGGCCCCGAGCGGGCGCTGCACCCGGTCTCGCTCGCCATTCCCTCGGGCGCGCTGATTGCGCTTCTGGGGCCTTCGGGGTCGGGCAAGACGACGCTTTTGCGCATCCTTGGCGGGCTGGAATTCCCGACCTCGGGGCGCGTTCTGTTCGACGGGTCCGACGCGACCGGGCTGACGGTGCAGGAACGGCGCGCGGGGTTCGTGTTTCAGTCCTACGCGCTGTTCAGGCATATGACGGTATTCGAGAACATCGCCTACGGGCTGCGCGCGCGCAAACGCCGCGAACGCCCCACCGAGGCCGAGATCGGCCGGCGGGTCAATCGCCTGCTCGACCTGATCCAGCTGCCTGATATTGGCGCGCGCTATCCCAGCCAGCTTTCGGGCGGGCAGCGCCAGCGCGTGGCGCTGGCGCGCGCGCTGGCGATCGAGCCGCGGATGCTGCTGCTGGACGAGCCGTTCGGCGCGCTTGACGCCAAGGTGC
>DIUD01000026.1 GCA_002428225.1 Roseovarius sp. UBA6167
ATTTCTTGGCGATCGAGATGACCAGCCGCAGATTGGCCTCGACCATTTCCTTCTTGGCCTGCCGGGCCTCCTTCTCGCCCTTCTGGACCTGATTCACGATGCGGCGGAATTCCTGGATGTCGAGGCCGACATACTGCCCCACCTGCGCCATGTCGGCGCGCAGTTCCTCGACCTTGTCACGACTGCGCTCCATGAACATCTGCCAGCCACGGCCGGGCCTTGTGCCCATATCGTGGAGCCAGCCGGGATCAAGCTCGCGCCCGCGATAGGCCTCGATGAATTCGGTGCGGTTGATGCGCGCCTGATCGGCCAGCTTGACCATTGCCGAATCGATCTGCATGATCCGCCGGTTGATGCCGTATAGCTGGTCGATCAGCGCCTCGATCCGGTTGCTGTGCAGATGCAGCGAGTTAACCAGTTCGACGATTTCCGAGCGCAGCGTCTGGTAGGTCGCCTCCTGTTCGCAGGAGAACGAGTCATCCTCGTTCAGCGTCGCCGAAATCCGGCTGTCCTGCATGTCGCTCAGTCGCACGAAATTCTCGGCGATGCGGTCGAGCGTCTCGAGCACGCGCGGCTTGAGCGCGGCCTCCATCGCGGCCAGGCTCATGTTGGCCTGCTCGTCATCCTCCTCGTCATCCTCACGCTGGATCGGGCTGCCATCGGCGTCAAGCTCTTCCGTGGCCGCGCCGCGCTCGGTCCGCGACGGCGGGGCGCTCACATTGGCGGCTACCACCGGCACGGCCCCCTCCTCGTCGCCCGGCTGGTTGCCAAAGGTCGCCTCGAGGTCGATCACGTCGCGCAGCAGAATGTCTTCGTCGCGAAGCTCGTCGCGCCAGATGGTGATGGCCTGAAAGGTCAGCGGGCTTTCACAAAGCCCCGCGATCATCGTGTTGCGCCCGGCCTCGATGCGCTTGGCGATGGCGATCTCGCCCTCGCGGCTGAGAAGCTCCACGCTGCCCATCTCGCGCAGATACATGCGCACCGGGTCGTCGGTCCGGTCGAGCTTTTCTTCCTTGCCGGAGCCGAGCGTGATCTCGCCGCGCCGCCCGATTTCGGCGATGGCGGTGGATTTGCCCTCTTCCTCCTCGGCCTCTTCCTCCTCGATGATGTTGATGCCCATTTCCGAGAGCATCGACATCACGTCCTCGATCTGCTCGGATGATACCTGATCGGGCGGCAGAACCTGGTTGAGCTGGTCGTAGGTGATGAAGCCCCGTTCGCGCGCCTCTGCGATCATCCGTTTGACCGCAGCCTGCGACATGTCGAGCGAAACTTCGGCGTCCTGCTCGTCGGGCTTCTGGTCGTCGGTATCCTTGGCGGCCATGCGCATCTCCTTGGCATTTGCGGGCGGGGTGATTCGTAGGACAGAATCAATAGCGCGATAAGGTGATTCGCACACCCGTGTACCCGGTATTTCCCCCGTCTTCCTCACGAAAAATCATCAGCGTGGTGGCTTGCCCATGCCAAGCCGGTCGAGAAGGGCGGCAAATTCCGCGCGTTCCTCGCGGTTGAGCCGCGCGCCGTTCTCACCCAGTTCATATTCCGTCCGGTCCTCCTGCTGGCTTCGGATCGCGCGGTTGCGCGCCTCGGCCGCCTGCCTGAGCCGCCACGTCATCGTCTCGTCGGCCAGACCCTCGATATCCTCGACCGCCTCGCGCAGCTCTGCCTCGGCCTCCTTGACCGCGCTCAGCTTGGCGAATTCCTCGCGCAGCGTCAGTTCGGCACGCTCGCAATCGCCCGGATGGCGCACCGGCGGCGATATGGCGACGTGGGGCAGGCGCATGAGCTTTTCAAGGGGGTCGTCGCCAATTTCCGCCGCGATCTGCGCGCGCAGCGTCTCGGCCCCGGCATCGGCGTGGCGCACGATCGCAGCCCGAAGTGCAGCGTGCTCGGGGTCGCGGCACTCCATCCGTGCGATCTGCGGCTCGAACGCTTCGACCAGTTCGGGGCAGGACATCAGCGCGGCCAAAATCACCGCCTCGCGCAGCCGCACTGCCTCAGTGGCGTCGGCAGAGACCAGGGCGGAGGATTTCGTGCTGGCGCGGGCATTTTCGGGCGGCTGCCATCGACCCTTGCGCGCGCCCGCCGGCGACGCAGGGAACGCGCGGCGCGGATTGAACAGCTGCCAGCGCAGATCCTTGAGTTCGCGCTCGTAAAAACCGCGAACCGACGGGTCACGAATACGCCCGGTCGCCTCTCGGCAGGCCCGTTCAAGCGCCGCCTTGCGTTCGGGGCTGTCAAAGCTGCGCCCCTCGGTCTCGCGTCGCCACAAAAGCTGCACCATGGGCTGTGCGTCGTCGATCAGCGCCTGCATCGCCCGCGCGCCGCCCGCGCGCAACAGGTCATCGGGGTCCTTGCCCTCGGGCATCAGCACGAAGCGCAGCGATTTCCCGGCCTCCAGCAGCGGCAGCGCCAGATCGACCACGCGCTCGGCGGCGCGCAGCCCGGCCTTGTCGCCGTCAAGCGCGATCAGCGGCTCGTCGGCCATCCGCCACAGCATCTGGAGCTGATATTCGGTCACCGCCGTGCCGAGCGGGGCCACCGCCGCCTCGAACCCGCCCGCCACCAACGCGATCACATCCATGTAGCCCTCGGCCACGATCAGCGGCTGTCCCTTGCCCGCCGCCTCGCGCGCAGGCCCGTGATTGTAGAGCGTGCGGGATTTGTCGAACAACTCGGTCTCGGGCGAATTGAGGTATTTCGCCGTGTCGTTCGGGTCCATCGCCCGCCCGCCAAAGGCGATGCAGCGCCCGCGCGCGTCGCGGATCGGGAACATGATGCGGTTGCGGAACACGTCGTAGGGCTTCTTGCCCCTGTCGCTCTCGCGCGCCAGCCCGCAGGCGAGGATCAGATCGGCGGCCACGCCCTTGCCCGTCAGGTGATCCCACAGCCCCTGCCAGCCCTCCGGGGCAAAGCCCAGTTCAAACCGCTCCTGCACCTGTGGCGCCAAGGCGCGGCGCCTGAGATAGTCCCGCGCCGGAGCCCCGGCCGCGCTGCGCAATTGCAGGCCGAAATATTTGACGGCCTGCTCCATCACCTCGATCAACTGCCCGCGCCGGTCGGCCTTTTGCTGCGCCTGCGGGTCGCGCTCGGGCATCGGCATCCCGGCCTCACCGGCCAGAATGCGCACCGCCTCGATGAAATCGACATTCTCGGTCTCGCGGACAAAGGAAATCGCGTTGCCCTTGGCATGGCAGCCAAAGCAATAGTAGAATCCCTTGCGGTCATCGACATGAAAGGACGCGGTTTTTTCCTGATGAAAGGGGCATGGTGCCCAGAGATCGCCCTTGGCCGGGTTGGATTTGCGGTTGTCCCACATGACCTTGCGGCCCACGACCTGCGCGATGGACAGGCGCGATTGCAATTCGTCGAGGAATCCGGGCGGCAGGCTCATGGCCTATATATCGGCCTCGGGCGCGCGGCTGTCCAGTGGCTCACTGCGCCTCGCATTGCGTGACCCAGGATCCGGCCACGTCCTTTTGCAGATCATCCTCGGGCAATTCAAAGACCCAGTCCACGAGCGGCGGCACCGCCGGCGCAAAGGCCGCTTTCGCCTCTCCCAGACCGGCGGCGATCCCGGCCTTGGCCGCATCCGCCCCCTGCCCCGACTTGCGCGCCGCGACGGCGGCGGCAACGATCTCGCCCGTGGGCGCGCAGATCGGATTTTGCGCGGTGGCAGCCATGGGCAAGGTAACGAAAAGGCAGGTAACAAGCGCGCGCATGATGCATCTCCGGCAGCAGTCCTGCGCAACCATAGGCGAAAATGCGGGACCTGTCAGCGCCACTTCGACAGTCATAGCCCCACTGCGCGATAACTTGCGGCCACGCGGGCGATCGCCACGAGATAGGCGGAAGTGCGCAGGTCAGCCACATCCTCGCGGCCGTGCCAGATCTCGCGCATGGCCTGATAGGCGGTGCGCATCGTGTCATCAAGCCCCGAGCGCACCAGTTCCAGCTCGCCCGCGCCACGCAGGTATTTCTGCTTGAAGTCGGGTGCCATCGCCCAGGCATCGCCCAGATGCCGGTCGAGCCGCTCCAGTTCGTTCACGATAAGCTGGTGGCGCGCCTCTTCCTGCCGTCGTCCGATCCGGCCAAAGCGGATATGGCTGAGGTTCTTGACCCATTCAAAATAGGACACCGTCACACCGCCGGCATTGGCATACATGTCGGGAATGATCACCGTGCCCTTGCTGCGCAGGACCTCGTCCGCGCCCGCCGTGACCGGGCCGTTTGCGGCCTCGACGATCAGCGGGGCCGCGATCCGCTCGGCATTGCCGAGGTTTATCACCCCTTCGAGCGCGGCGGGTATCAAGATGTCGCAGGGGTGCTCCAGAACCTTGGCCCCCTCGGGGATGAAGCTTCCGTCCGGATAGCCCTCGACCCCGCCATGGCGCGCGATCCAGTTGTGCAACGCCTCCACGTCAAGGCCGTTGTCATCGAGCAGCGCGCCGTCGCGCTCGATGATCGCGGTAATCTTGCAGCCATCTTCTTCCGACAGGAACCTGGCCGCGTGATACCCCACATTGCCGAGGCCCTGCACCACCACCCGCTTGCCGTCGAGCGTGCCCGACAGGTTCGCCCGGGCGACATCCTCCGGGTGGCGAAAGAACTCCTGCAAGGCGTATTGCACGCCCCGCCCGGTCGCCTCGGTGCGGCCCTGGATGCCGCCGGCATTGACCGGCTTGCCGGTCACGCAACCGCGATAGTTGATGTCGGTCGTGGCCATGCGCCTGTATTGATCGGCGATCCAGGCCATTTCGCGCTCGCCCGTGCCCATGTCGGGGGCGGGCACATTCTGTGCCGGATGAATCAGGTCGCGCTTGATCAGCTCATATGCAAAGCGGCGGGTGATCTGTTCAAGCTCGTGCTCCTCCCAATCGCGCGGCTCTATGCACAGCCCCCCCTTGGCGCCGCCGAACGGCACCTCCACGAGGGCGCATTTGTAGGTCATCAACGCGGCGAGTGCTTCGACCTCGTCCTGATTCACGGCCATGGCATAGCGGATGCCGCCCTTCACCGGCTCCATATGCTCGGAATGGACGCTGCGATAGCCGGTGAAGGTGTGAATCTGCCCGCGCAGCCGCACCCCGAAGCGCACCGTGTAGGTGGCATTGCAGACGCGGATCTTTTCCTCAAGTCCCGGCGACAGATCCATCAGCGTCACCGCGCGGTTGAACATGAGATCGACGCTTTCGCGGAATGTCGGCTCCCTGCTGGCGGTCACGCTCGCCCCTCCCTGCCATGTCGGATCGGGCCTCGATTGACCATGGGGCCCGCGGGCACCATGGTCAGGGGATACGGCCCGCATGTCGAGTCAAAAATTCCCCGGCATGACCAAACGCGCACGGCCCTCCCGAGGCACGCCATGGCGCGACCGCTCTTGTCGATGACGGGGACGCGCTTTGCCGGGCGGGATTTCAATACGGTTAGATATGCCTGACGTCACCATCACGACACGCGACCGCCCTTATTCCACCATATTCACCGACGATAAGACCCGATTGCAGATGCTGGCGCGCATGGCGGGACGTGCTGACCGGAATTGTTCGCAATTGTCCGCCGGAACTGTTGGGCCGAAACTGATGGGAAGGTATCGAAATGCGTTTGCCCGAAAAACCCCGACCGGAACCCCGCGCAACCACGCCTCAGGACATGCCCGTCGCATTCTGGCGCAGGAAAGCACTCGCCCTCTTCCGCCAGGAGGATGGTTCGGCCACAATTTTTGCCTTGTTCATCATTCTGATCATGCTGATGATGGGGGGGATCGCGCTCGACATGATGCGCCACGAAACCACCCGCGCACAGTTGCAGACGACGCTTGACCGCGCGGTTCTTGCCGCCGCCACGGCGCGCAACGGGACCGAGGCGCGTGACATCATCGAGGACTATTTCGACAAGGCCGGCAGGTCGGAATATCTGCACACGGAGCAGGACGGCGAGATTTCGGTCTCGGTCAACAGTGCCCGCATCACCGCCCGCGCCGGCGGCACGCTGGACACCGTGCTGATGTGGCTCAACGGGGTCGAGGCGCTCAATGTCGGTGCCGTCTCGAGCGCCGAGGTGAGCATCCCGAAACTCGAGGTCGTGCTGGTGCTTGACGTCTCCGGCTCGATGGCCGCGAACAGCAAGATCGACAATCTGCGCACCGCTGCCAAGGAGTTTGTGACCACGGTGCTCGGTCACTCCGGCAACGGGAATACGGTGATTTCGATCGTGCCGTTCAGCTTCTCGGTCAGCCCGCCCCTGTCGATCTACAACGCACTCGCCGTGGACGAGAGGCATGACTATTCCACCTGTCTCGAATTCAAGGACAACGACTACACCCATGCCACGCTGACCAGCGGCTCCTCCTCGCTCAGCAGCGGCATTCCGGTGAACCAGATGATCTATACCTCGCGCTACGGCAGCTTCGACAGCCTCAACCAGAGCTGGCGGACCTGCTACAACGACGATTACATGCGCATCCTGCCCTATTCCACCAGCGTGGACGAGTTGAACGCCAAGATCGACGCGCTTCGGCCCGACGGCAATACCTCGGGCAACGAAGGGATGAACTGGGGCGCGGCGCTGCTCGATCCGACCTTCCGTCATGTGACAAGCGCACTGATCGCGGCCAACGATCTCGATTCGTCGCTTGCGGCCGTGCCGGCCGATTACGGTGATGCGGAAACGCTCAAGGTGATCATCTTCATGGGCGACGGGGAAAATACCACCTCGTTTTTCTTCGATCGCTCCGCACCGAAATATCGCGGCAAGCAGTCCGACCTCCATGAGGTGAAGTTTACCGACAGGCTCTTCAAATACGCCTACAACAAGAAAAATGTGCATCGCCGCCTCGAGGGGAGCGAAGGCCGCGCCAAGTGCAGCGACGACAGGTGGGTCTGCATCTTCGAAGGCGATGGCGTGGAAAAATCGACCTACTATCTCTACAGCAAGGCCAGGAACGAATACCATTCGATCGACCAGCAGGAGTGGCTGACACCCGCCGAGTTTTCCAACCTAGAATTTACCATGGACGGCTATATCGACACCGTTCAGCTCGACTGGGAGGTTGCCTGGGGTCTGATCTCGCCCGATTTCCACAAGCGCATCACCGGCGTGAACGATGCCTGGGAGGATTTCACCGGATCGGAATTCGTGGACGGGGCCAAAAAGAACATCCTGATGCAAAGCGTCTGCGGGGCCACCAGGCGCGCGGGGGTGGTCGTCTATTCCATCGGCTTCGAGGTGCCCGAGGAAGGCCCGGCCGAGCGCGAGCTCACCAGATGTGCCACCTCGCCAAGCCATTACTACCGAGCGCAGGGGACCAACATATCCTCGGCCTTCAGCGCCATCGCGGCGAATGTCAAACAGTTGAGGCTGACCCAATGAGACGCCTCATCGCACGCATGAGACGCGGCTTCACCGGAAACGAGAGCGGCACGGTGAGCACGGAATTTGTCGTCCTGGTCCCGTTCCTCCTGAGTTTCATCACCTTCTCGGTGGAGTTGGGTATCGTGACGATGCAATCTGCGATGCTCGAGCGTGGCCTCGACATCGCCGTGCGGGACATTCGCCTCGGCACCGGCACCGCTCCGCAGCACGATGCCATCAAGAACAGCATCTGCGAGAATGCGCTCGTGATCGCGAACTGCCGCGAAAAGCTGCGCCTGGAGATGGTGCCGACCGATCTGCGCAACCTGACGGCCCTGGACCCGGTGCCGGACTGCACCGATGCGGCCGAGCCGGCCAAGCCCCTGCGTGCCTTCATTCCGGGCGGGCAAAACCAGCTCATGCTGCTGCGCGCCTGCCTCAAGTACAGGCCCCTGTTCCCCGAAAAAATTCTTGGCCGGGCCTTGTTCAAGGACTCGAGCGGTGAAACAGCCTTCATTGCCATGTCCGCCTTCGTGCAGGAGCCGATATGATGCTGGCCGATATTCGCCACCGGCTCGCCCGCCTTGTGCGACTTTTTCGCCGCGATGAGCGCGGGGTGATCGCCGTGGAAACCGTGGTGGTCACGCCGATGCTGTTGTCGGGGCTGCTGTTCTCGTTCGTGTTCTACGATGTTCACCTTCAGCAGAGCGTGCGCGACAAGGCGAGCTACACCATGACCGACGCGCTGTCGCGTGAAACCGCCGTCATCGACGACACCTATATCGACAACCTCAAGACGACGTTCGACATGATCTCCGGCGCCCGCAGCCCGGTCCAGATGCGGGTTTCGGTGATTCGTTTTCATGACATCCCCGGTCACCCGTGGTTCGAGTTGCGCTGGAGCGAGGTGCGCGGCAGCGGCGCGCTGTTCCCCCTGACGCAACAGGAGGTGAGCGAAGACACGGGCCGTCTGCCGCTCATGGTGGGCGGTCAGGATCTCATTCTTGTAGAGACGCGCAGCCCCTATGTTCCGGTGCTGGCGACCAGATGGCTCAACGACATCGTTCTTGAAACCCGGATGTTCATGACGTTGCGCTTTGCCTCGCAGCTCTGCTTCGAGGGCGTCTGCGCGCCGAAAGGCTGAGCGCCTCAGCCCTCGCGCGCGGCAATCCATGCCTGGATGACCCCGGCCATGTATTTGGCCGGGGTTCCCGGCGTAACGCCGCCGACGCCGATCCGGCGCCCGATCCGCCACCACAGCCCCGGCTCCCAGGCGAAGGACCCCTTGCTGCGCAGCGTGATCATGAACCCGTTCGAGGGTTTGAAGGCGAACATGCCGCGATCCACCGTCACGATCTCTTCCATGGGAGCGAGGATGCGCCCATCGCTCGAGCGCAGCCCCTCGGCGGTCAGCTCCAGCCGCTCGGCCGTCGCGCGCCACATACGGTAGGCGCACCACAGCGCAACCAATCCGAGCGCCACCTGAAACGCCTGCCACCCAAGGCCGGGCGAAAGCTCTGTCGCCATGTAGAGCATGATCGCCCCCAGCCCGCCGAGCGAGCCGACGCCGATCAACCGCCGCCCCGCCGAGGCCGCCAGCACCGCCTCGATCTGCCCTTCCGTCACCGCTCTCTCCCTCTTCTTGCCCCGCGCCCATGCACGGCACCTCTTGCGCGCATGAACAGAACCACCCCTGCACACACGCCACGAAATCCCCTATATCATAGCGTGAGCAAAGGAGAGTGACCATGTCCATCAGACCCGTTCTCGAGGCCCGCGCCGCCATCCCCACGATGGAGGGTGCGGGCGTCCACCTGCACCGCGCCTTCGGCTTTCACGACCCGTCCGAGCTTGACCCGTTCCTGCTGTTCGACGATTTCCGCAACGACGACCCGGCGCATTATGCAAAGGGCTTTCCCTGGCACCCGCATCGCGGGATCGAGACCATCACCTATGTGCTGGCCGGTGAGGTCGATCATGGCGACAGCCTCGGCAATACCGGCGCGCTTGGCGCGGGTGACGTGCAGTGGATGACCGCCGGATCGGGCATCCTGCATCAGGAAATGCCGCGCGGCGACGCGCGCGGGCGGATGCACGGCTTTCAGCTCTGGGCCAACCTGCCGGCGGCGCAGAAGATGTGCGCGCCGCGCTATCAGGACATCAAGGCCGCCGACATCCCCGAGGTGATCGACGATGACGGCACCAGCGTGCGCGTCGTCACCGGCAGTTTCTGGGGCGCGCGCGGCCCGGTTGACGGCATCGCCGCCGACCCGCAATATCTTGACATCTCGGTGCCGCCGGGGCGGCGCAAGGTACTCAGGGTGGACACATACCGCCGCAGCTTTGCCTATATCTTCGCGGGCAGCGGGCGCTTTGCCGATGCCTCCGCGCCGACCGGCGTGCTGCTGGAAAAGGAGGTGGCCGGCCGCGAGGTGCGCCTGCGCGACCTTTCGGGCGACCGCACGCTGGTGCGCTTTGGCTCCGGCGACGAGATCACCGTGCAGGCCGGCCCCGAGGGCATCCGCTTTCTGCTCGTCTCGGGCGCGCCGCTTGAAGAGCCGGTGGCCTGGCACGGTCCCATCGTGATGAACACCAGGGACGAGTTGCGCCAGGCCATGCGCGATCTGCGCGATGGCACGTTCATTCGGAACTGAGGCTTGCAGACGGGCGGCGGGCCGCTAGGTTGGCAGGGGTCAACGGAGACCCGCATGAAACTGAGCATCCCATTCGACAACAGCTATGCCCGCCTGCCCGCGCCATTCCATACGCGGCAGGCGGCCGCGCCGGTGCGCGCGCCGCGCCTGATCCGCTTCAACGCCGCGCTGGCCTGCGAGTTGGGCATCACCGGCGGCGATGACGCGACGCTCGCGCGGGTCTTTTCCGGCAACGAGTCCCCCGAGGGCGCGGCCCCGCTGGCGCAGGTCTATGCCGGGCATCAGTTCGGCGGCTTCTCGCCGCAGCTTGGCGACGGGCGCGCGCTCTTGCTCGGCGAGGTGGTGGACCGCGCAGGCCACCGCCGCGACATCCAGCTCAAGGGCTCTGGCCCCACGCCCTATTCGCGCATGGGCGACGGGCGCGCCTGGCTCGGGCCGGTGCTGCGCGAATACGTGGTGTCGGAGGCGATGCACGCGCTCGGCATCCCCACCACCCGCGCGCTGGCCGCCGTCGCCACCGGCGAGCAGGTCTGGCGCGAGGCGGGCGCGCTGCCCGGCGCGGTGCTCACGCGCGTTGCCGCCAGCCATATCCGCGTCGGCACCTTCCAGTATTTCGCCGCGCGCCGCGATCCGGCCAGCCTGCGCGCGCTTTATGATTACACCGTCGCGCGCCATTACAGCCATGTGGAGGACCCCGCGCATCTCCTGTCCGAGGTGATCGGGCGGCAGGCGCGGCTGGTGGCGGGCTGGCTCTCGGTGGGGTTCATCCACGGGGTGATGAACACCGACAACACCGCCGTATCGGGCGAGACGATCGACTATGGCCCCTGCGCCTTTCTGGATACCTACCATCCGCAGACGGTCTATAGCTCGATCGACGCCCATGGCCGCTATGCCTATGACAATCAGGCCCATGTGATCGTGTGGAACATGGCGCAATTCGCCACCGCGCTCGTGCCGCTCATGCCCGAGCCACAGGCGGCGGTGGAAGAGTTCACCGCCCTTGTCCACGCCATGCCCGACCGGATCGAGACCGAATGGCTGCGCGCCTTTTGCGCCAAGATCGGCATTGTCGCACCGGGGCCGGGGGATGGCGCGCTCGTGGGCGATCTGCTGGCGCGTATGGCCGAGGGGCGGGCGGATTTCACCAACACCTTCCGCGCGCTCGTCGAGGGCGGCGCGCGCGACCAGTTCCTCGATCCGGTGGCCTTTGACACATGGGAGGCAGGCTGGCGCGCGCGGTTGACGCGCGAGGCCGACCCGGAGGGCGTGATGCGCGCCGCCAACCCCGCCTTCATCCCCCGCAATCACCGGATCGAACAGATGATCGAGGCCGCGATAGCGGGCGATTTCAAGCCGTTCGAGCGGCTTCTCGATGTGCTCTCCCGGCCCTTCGAGGACCAGCCGGAAGCCGCCGCGCTGAGGCGCCCGCCCACCCCGTCCGAGGTCGTGCCGCAGACCTTTTGCGGCACCTGAGCGTCGCGCGCGTGCCCGGTCACGGCCGCGAGGCCGCGCCCGGCAGGTCGGGCCAGTCGCGCGGATCGCCGCCTTCGCCCTTGGGCCGCGCAAGCAGCACCTGCGCGTGAAAATGCCCGCTGGTCTCAAGCCCCTCGGTGTCGTGCCCGGCCGCGCAGGCATTGGCGATGGCGCGGGCCTGTTCGTCGTCGCTCTCGAAGCGGCGGTGGATGAAGGGCGCGACCGGCAGCACCTCCTGCACCAGCCCGTGCCGCGCCAGCACCTCTGCCGCCGCCGCGCGCTCGTTGCCGCGAATGGGCGAGGTCATCACCCAGGGCCTGCGCGGCGCACAAGCCGCGAGCACCCGGTCGAGCGCGCGCGGCATGAGCTGCGCCACCGAGCCGCATTCCACGATCATGTCCACCCGTCCAAGCGCGGCCGCCAGACCGGCAGAGGGCGCGCCCTCCTCCAGGTCCTCGGCATATGCCTCGTCGAACAGCCCCACGGCGCGACCATAGGCCACCGCATTGGGCATGATGTCGAGCCCGGTCACATGCAGGGGCGGCGCGTGGCGGGCAAGCCCGGCCAGCCAGTCCCGATCCCGCGCGATCACCTCCTGCGGCGTCGCGCGGTCGAATTCGGGCGAGCGGTAACGGGCCAGAACCTGTGCCAGCGTGATCTTGTGGCGCATCAGCAGCGTCACCACCCCATAGCTCGACGCGAAATCCAGAATACGCGGGGCGCTCAGGCCCCGCGCGCGGCAGAGCGCCCCGAGCCCCGCCCGGAACGCCGCCACCGCATGATGCTGGTTGCGATAGCCAAGCGCGTCCATCATGCGGAAATAGGCGCGGCAATCGGGCTGGTCATACGTGTCGTCGAAGATCGTGACAAAGGCTTTGCCCTGCGGATCGTCTGACATGGCGCGGCTCCTTTCCGGTGGACGTCGTGCAAAGATTGCCGACAAGCTGCGCGGCGCGGGGCACGAATACAAGCGGCAAACCCGCCCCGCAAGGCCGCGCCTTGGCCCGATCGCCAGCGGGGGCGATGCCAACGGCCCCGTGCGCGGCGCGTATCTCGGGGCTTTGCTTTT
>DIUD01000050.1 GCA_002428225.1 Roseovarius sp. UBA6167
TGATGACCCCCGACCAGATCCATTTCGGACAGGCCGAAACAGTCCATGCCGCGCGACAGTCAACACTCGATGCCGCGTTCCCGAGCACACCCGAACACTTCGTCCACAAACCGCCAAAACCGCCTCGGATCCCGACGGCCGTCTGGATCAATCCACCAAAGCCAATCGAACCGAACCAGGCCTGAAGTCCGAAAGCCACTGTCTCAAAGTCGTTGACACGTTCCGGGCATGCTGCCGGTCTCGGCTGTTGCCTTCCGATCCCAGCCTTCCAGATCCAGTGCGATCGCCAGCATCCGACGCGCCGCCTTCGCATCCTCCCCCTTCGATGCCGATGAATCACATCCGAAACCCCTATGAAAGCCCGAGAGAGTCACAGGCCGAGGCCGTTGGTATTACCGCCGCATTGCCGCGGATTTACCGGCAGATGGTAGGGGCATGACCGGCCTCATGGACGAATCGCCCGGCGAGCCGATGATGTGGATTCTGATCGTATCGGAGATGCCGATTTTCGGCGCGGGACTTGCTCTGCCAATTTAGCGATCCCGGCTCCACGCCTCGGCCGGATCGGCAAGTGCATAGACCTGCAACCGCTCCAGATCGGCGATTTCGGCCATGCTCTGCCGGATCGTCACACCATGATCGCGCAGCTTGGCAAAAGCGCGGCTGAGGCTCTCTGGCTTCATCCCCAGACGTCCGGCAATCAGCGCCTTGTCATAGGGCAGGACCACCTCGCATCTGCCCGCCTCGCAGGTGGCGAGGTCGAGCAGAAACTCGGCCACCCGCTGAGGCGCCGTCTGCGCCTTGAGCGCCTCGACCTGCCCCACCAGCGCCTGAAGATGTGCGAACGTGGCCGACAGGATAGCGATCGCCACTTCCGGCACATCGCGGATCTCGCGCAGGAGAGCGCCCGCATCCACCTGAATGAGCGTGCAATCCGTCACCGCCTCGGCCGCGACGGGATAGGCGGCATGGCGCAGCGCCACCGCCTCGCCGAAACTGCGGCCATGGGTGAACACCCCCACCACGGCCTCGGCTCCGTTGGGCGCGATACGATAGAGCTTTACCCAGCCTTCGGCGACGACATAGATCGAACGCGCGGGTTCTCCCTGCAAGAAGATCGTCGCGCCCCGGTCGAAGTGGCGCACATGCGAGGCGGCGATCAGCTTCTCGGCCACCGCCTCGGGAACCGAGGCGAACAACAGCGATTGCCGCGCGATGTCGATGAATTCCGCTTTCATGGCGATCGGCCCCGCTGTTTTGCTCCTGGGATAAACGGCTTACCATCACCATCGTTACCCGCAGGAGCCTTGGCCCGCATCAAGTATCACCATGGTTCCCATGTTGTCATGATTCGATGCGACAACAAAACGGGCAACCCGACATCGGCCTGAACATTCTGGCGCTCCTGTGGTTTGCGGGCATGGCCGGCACAGCACGACCCGGCGGGATGTAACAGACCGAGACGATCAGGACGTCGCAACGGCATGAACCCCTTGGTCATGGCGACCCGCTATCCTCGATGACCGTTTGCGCCAGAAGAAGGCTGCATCCCAGTTCGTCGCTCAGTCCGGCCGCGACCGAGCGGCTTATCCAGCGGGTCCAGAAACCTTGTTTGTGATGACCGATGACGACCAGATCGGCCCCGGTTTCGGTCGCGACCCAGGTGATTTTCCCGACGGGTTCGCCGAACTCCATGCGGACCTCATGCACCAGCCCCATGGCGGCAAGTCTTTGACGGCCCTCGTCGAGGATCGCCCTGAAGTCGGCCTGCTGGTGAACCAGCGCGCCCGCGTCCGCGCCCTGCGCCAGCGCATTGCCCGCGACCGTCTCGACCACCGCAAGCAGGATCACCTGCGCGCCCGTGATCTGTGCGAGCCGCGCCCCCTCGCGCAGCGCCAGCCGTCCCTCTCGCGAGCCGTCGTAACAAAGCAGGATCCTGGCATACATTGACGTGTCTCCGGTGTGGGGAATGGCACTTGCAATATGGTTGTTGTCACACTAGTTAGTGGCACAACAATTGACAAGCCGATGAAGAGAAAAGAATCAAGAACAATGCGGGACATCTCCGACACGATTGGGCCCCTTGAGGCTTTTGCGCGCTCGCTGGCGGTGTCGTCGCGCATGTGGAAACGCTATCTTGACCTTCAGTTTCGCGATCTCGGACTGTCCCAGGCGCGATGGAGTGTGCTGTTCGAGATTTCGCGCAACGAAGAGACGACGCAGATCGAACTGGCGCGCACCCTGGGGATCGAGGCCGCGTCGCTGGTTCGCCTGCTGGACGGGCTCGAAAGGGCGGGGCTGATCGAACGCCGGCCAAGCACCGAGGACAGGCGGGCCAAGACGCTCCACCTGACAGGGGCCGCGAGGCCGCTCATCGACAGGATGAAAGAGATTTCGACGGCCAGCAGAATGACGATTCTCGAGGGGTTTTCGGAGCAGGATTTGCGAATTGCCACGCAGGTGCTGGAGCGCGTTGCCGCCAGACTGGAGCTCTTGAGCAATGTTGAGAATGTGAGCAATGGTAAGAATGGATGAAATAACGGCCGCCGCAGGCGAGCCGGACGCAGGCAAACCGGCGCCCGCTCATCTGCCCAGGCGCGGCCGCACAAGATGGACAAGACTGATTGTCATTGGCGGGCTGATTGCCGTTGCCGTCTGGCTGACCGCCCCCTGGCTGATCGCACGATTCACGAAGGTGCACATCAATGATGCACGGATCGCGGCCAGGGTTGTCACCATATCAAGCGAGGTCGCCGGAAGGGTCACGGCGATTCCGTTGCTCGTCGGGGACAGGGTCAAGGAAGGCGATCTGGTTGCCGAGATTGACCGCGAAATGTCGCAGCCGCAGCTTGACGCCGTGCTGTCGGAACTTGCCGCGACCGATGCGCAGCTGACCGAGCTTCAGGCGCGCAAACTGTTGCTGCAAGGGCAGATCGCCGCGCGCCGCGACGGGGCAAGGGCCAGCATAGCCGCCGCAGAGGCAAACCATCAAGCGGCGCGTGCCGTTCTGAAGAACGCCCGGGCCCGTCACGAGAGGGTGACCAGACTTGCCGAACAGAATATCACCTCGCAGCAAATGCTCGACGAGGCCCAGGCGATGCTGGATACCGCCGTCCAGCAGGAACGCGCGGCTTTTGCGGCGATCGAAAGCGCGCGGGCCGATCTCGCCATAGTCGAGGCCGACACGGCGCAGATAGATGTGCTCGATTCGCAGATCGCCTCCCTTCAGGCCGAACGGACGGGAACCGAAGCCGAGCGCCGCCTGAGGGAGATCGACCTCGCGCAGCGCACGATCGCCGCGAGGTTTGACGGCATCATCGACGCGACCTTTGTCGAAGTCGGCGAATATGTGACACCGGGAACGCGCATTGCGATGTATCACGCGCTCGATGACGTCTGGATCGACGCCAATGTCAAGGAGACCGCTTTCGGCAAGATTCGCATCGGCTCTCGGGCACGCATCACCGTCGATGCCTTTCCCGGCCGGAGCTTCGGCGGCGAGGTGATCGGAATCGGCGGGGCCGCGACCAGCCAGCTTGCGCTTCTGCCCAGCCCCAACCCGTCGGGAAATTTCACCAAAGTGACCCAGCGCCTGCCGATCCGGTTGTCGATCGACGCCGAAGACATCGCGCTCAGGCCCGGCATGATGGTCGAGGTTTATGTCGATGTCGCAGATTGACCGGTATTTCGAACGTTACGGCCCTGCCTACAAGTGGTTCGCGACCGCCACGATCATGATTGCCACCGTCTCGGTGGTTTTGTCCGCGACCATCGTGAATGTCGCGATCCCGGCGGTCATGGGCGCCTTTGGCATCAGCGCGGTGCAGGTCCAGTGGATCGCAACCGGATTTCTGGCGGCGATGACCGCCACGATGCTGCTGGCCGACTGGACCGACCACGCCTTCGGGATACGACCGACCATGAACGCGGCCATGGGCGTTTTCATGATCGGATCCGTCGTCGGTGGTCTTGCGCCGAACGAAACCGTCCTGACACTGGCGCGCGTTGTGCAGGGGGCCGCAGCGGGCATTGTCCAGCCGCTGGCCATGATCATGTTGTTCAAGGTCTTTCCGCCCGACAAGCGCGGCGCGGCCATGGGGATCTATGGCGTCGGCATCGTGCTGGCTCCGGCATTGGGCCCCTGGGTCGGCGGTGTGCTGATGGATGCGTTCGACTGGCGCTCTGTCTTCTATCTGGGCCTGCCTTTCGCCGGTCTCGCGCTGGTGCTGTCGAACCTGTTCCTGCCCGACCGCGAAGAAAGCGGACCGATCCCTGCCTTCGACTTTGTCGGCGTGGCGTTGCTGTCGGTGTTTCTTGCGGTCCTGCTCAGTACATTGTCGAACGCGCAGCGGCTCGGGTGGGATTCCAACATCATCCTGCTGGGGTTCACGATTTCCGTTGCTGCGGCCATAGCCTTCGTCGCGTGGGAACTACATACCGACAAGCCCATGCTCGACATGCGGCTGTTTGCAAATTTCGCCTTTTCCGCGGCCTCGATCATCGCATTCATCATGGGGGCGGGATTGTTCGGCTCGACCTATCTGCTTCCGCTCTTCGTGCAGCAGATCCAGGGAATGACGCCCACCCAGGCGGGTCTTCTTCTGATGCCGTCGGGCTTTGCGATGCTGATGGTCTTTCCCATCGCGGGGCGATTGTCCGACAAGATGCCGGCGCCGGTCCTGATCCTCATCGGCGCGCTGGTCTTTGCGTGGGCCTCGTGGCTGATGACGGAAGCGAATGTTCATACGGCCTTCTGGGCCCTGGCATGGTGGGCGGCCCTCTCACGCATGGGGCTGGGTCTGATGTTTCCGGCCATTTCGACCGGATCGCTCAAGGTTCTGCCGCCGCATCTTCTGGGGCAAGGCTCGGGCGCGGCGAACTTCACCCGGCAGCTTGGCGGCGCCTTTGGTGTCAATATCCTGGCCGTGTTCACGGAGCGGCGCACCATCATGCACGCGGATGCCCTGGCCGCGACCCAGACCAGCGACAACTCCTCCACGATGGTGCTCTTGAAAGAGGTTGCCGGCCTCATGCACAGCGCGGGGCTGCCCGAAACCCAGCTTATGCCCGCCGCTGCATCGTTCCTGGGTGAGGTTGTGGTCATCCAGGCCTCGACCGCGGCCTTCCAGGACGCTTTCCTCGTCGTATGCGGTATATTCCTGGTCGTGCTGGTCCCGACATGGTTCATGTGGCGCCCCCCCTTCCTGCGCAAGCGGCGCGGGTTGCTCGGAAGCGCGTCCCGTCCATGAGCCTGCGTCAGGGCAGCAAGTCGCGGGGAATCACGAAGCGTGCGGCATGGCCCGTGCCTTCCTTCAGCATCGCCCAGTCGGATATGGCGAAATCGGCCACCAGCGTCGCCCCCGTCGGATAGTCGTCAAAGCGCGGGTGATCTGGGGGCGCGGCCAGCAGGCGCGCAGCGAATTCGGCGATGCCGGGATTGTGGCCGATCATCAGCACCGTGTCGGCATGGGCTGCGCGCAATACGGCCAGCATATCCTCGGGTCCGGCCATGTAGAGGCTGTCAACAAGGCACGGCGCGAGCGGCAGGCGCAGCAGCGCGCAGGTCTGCCGCGTGCGGGTGGCCGGGGAACAGAGGATCTCGTTCGGCACCACCCCCTCGGCGCGCAGCCACGCGCCGAGCGCCGCCGCCGAGCGCCGTCCGCGCCTGTTCAGGGGGCGCGCGTGATCGGGCAGGGTGGGATCGCCCCAGTCGGATTTGGCGTGACGCATGAGGATCAGGCGTTTCACCGGGCGCCGCCTATCCCAAGGGCCGGGCGCGCCTTTCCGCGCGCGCGGCCCCGGCCTTGCGGGATGGGCGCGCCGAACGCGCCGGGATCGGGTGCGCCGGCCATTCAGCCCTCCATTCGGGTGGTGTCGCGCTTGACCAGCGGACCCTGGTTGCCCCGGATCAGCGAGCCCGCGCCATGCTCGGTGAAAAGCTCCAGCAGCGTTGCATTGGGCGCGCGCCCGTCGAGAATCACCACCGCGCGAACCCCGCCGTCGATCGCGGCAAGCGCCGTCTCGGTCTTGGGGATCATGCCGCCCGCGATCACGCCGTCACGGGTCATCTGGCGGATCTGATCGGCGCTGAGCTCGGTGACGACGCGGCCCTCGGCATCGCGCACCCCGTCGATATCGGTCAGCAGCAGCAGCCGGTCAGCCCTGAGCGCGGCGGCAATCGCGCCGGCGGCCGTGTCGCCGTTGATGTTGTAGGTCTCGCCCGCCGGGCCCGCACCCAGAGGTGCGATCACCGGGATCATGTCGGCGGCGAAAAGCGTGTGCAGGATCGCGGGGTCGATCTCGGAGGGGTTGCCGACAAGGCCCAGATCGGGGCCGGCGGGGGTGCAGGTGATGAGGCGGGCATCCTTGCCCGACAGCCCCACCGCGCGCCCGCCCTGCCTGTTGATCGCGGCCACGATCCGTTTGTTGACCGTGCCCGAGAGCACCATCTCGACCACGTCCATCGTGGCGGCATCGGTGACCCGCTTGCCGTTCACGAACTCCGAGCGGATGTCGAGCCGCGCCAGCATCTCGTTGATCATCGGCCCGCCGCCATGCACGATCACCGGGTTGACGCCGACCTGCTGCATGAGCACCACGTCGCGCGCGAACTCCTCCATCGCGGCGTCGCTGCCCATGGCGTGACCGCCCAGCTTGATGACGACGATCGCGCCGGTATAGCGCTGCAGATAGGGCAGCGCCTCGGAGAGGGTGCGGGCGGTGGCGATCCAGTCGCGGCTCATGTCTTGGGCCTTCATTTCCTGGGCCTTCATTATTGTCTCCGGCAGGACCGGGCGCAGCTTGTCGGCTGCCGCGTCCGGTAAGGTGGCACGGCTGTATGCTGGACAGCCCGCGTTTCAGTTTGTAGCAGTCCTGCATCGCCTGCAAGAGCGGTTCGCCGCGCGGGATTGATCGACAGGCCGGAATGGGGCGTGTCCGATTGCACCGGCGGGCCAAAGCGGTCACTGTCCAGGGGCGTGGCGCAGGAGAGGTGCACATGACCGAATTTCCGACGCTCGATCTGCCGGACGATCCCAAGCTTGTCCACAATATCACCCATTTCGCCCGTGCGCTGCGCGCCGCAGGGCTTCCGGTTGGCCCTGGTCGGGTGATCGACGCGGTGCGCGCGGTGGCGGCGGCGGGGTTTTCGAACCGCGCGGATTTCTTCTACACGCTGCGCGCCTGTCTTGTGACGCGGCCCGAACATCTGGTTGTCTTTGCGCAGATATTCCGGCTCTACTGGCGCGATCCGCGGTATATGGAGCACATGATGGCGATGATGCTGCCCGCCATTCGCGGCGTGCAGGAAGAGCGCGCGGCAGAGGCAGGCGAGAAGCGCGCCGCCGAGGCGCTGCTCGACGGGGTGGATCGCGCGCCGCCCGAGACAGGCACCGATCAGGCGGGCGAGGAGGCGATCATCGAGATCGACGCCACCGCTACCTTGTCGCGCGAGGAGCGGCTGCGGCGGCTCGATTTCGAGCAGATGTCCACCGCCGAGATGGCCGAGGCCAGGCGGATGCTGGCGCGGCTGACACTGCCGGTGCGCCCGCTGCCGTCGCGGCGGGGCATCGCCGATCCGCATGGCAGCCGGTTCGATGCCCGCGCGACGATCCGCGCCGCGCTGCGGCGGGGCGGAGAGATGCGGCGGCTGCACCGCAAGGCCCCACGCGAACGCTGGCCCAACCTCGTCGTGATTTGCGACATTTCAGGCTCCATGAGCCAATACAGCCGGATGGTTTTGCATTTCCTCCATGCTGTCGCCAATACCAGGGGGGCGGGCTGGTCAAAGGTCCATGCCTTCACCTTTGGCACGCGGCTGACCAATATCACCCGGCATCTGGCGACGCGCGACGTGGATGCGGCGCTGGCCGCCGCCGGGCGACAGGCGCAGGACTGGGAGGGCGGCACGCGGATCGGGGCCTGCCTGCACGCCTTCAACCGCGACTGGTCGCGCCGGGTGATGGGCAGCGGCGCGGTGGTGCTGTTGATAACCGACGGCCTCGACCGCGAGGAGACAGGGATGCTCGGCCACGAGATGGAGCGGCTGCACCTCTCGGCGCGCCGGCTCATCTGGCTCAATCCGCTTTTGCGCTGGGAGGGGTTCGCGCCCAAGGCGGCGGGGATCCGGGCGATGCTGCCGCATGTGGACGCGTTCCGCGCGGGCCATTCGATCGCCACGCTCGAGGCGCTTGCCGAGGCGCTGTCACGGGCGGAGGATGGCGGCGAGAAGGCGCGGCTGATGGCGGCGATGGGGGGATGATGGACCGCTTTGACAATATACCCGAGACCGCGCTTGCCTGGCACCGGGCGGGCAGGGGGGCGGCATTGGCCACGGTGGTCGAGACCTGGGGCAGCGCGCCGCGCCGGGTGGGCAGCCAGTTGGCGATTTCGGGGGAGGGCGAGATCGCGGGCTCGGTCTCGGGCGGCTGCGTCGAGGGTGCGGTGGTGGTCGAGGCGCTCGATGCCATGGCGGAAGGCCGGCCGGTGATACTGGAATACGGCGTCAGCGACGGTGACGCCTTTGCCGTGGGGCTGGCCTGCGGCGGCACGATCCGGGTCCTGGTGGAGCCGGTGGGCACGGTCATGCCCGAGGCGCTGCTGGCCGAACTGGTCGCCGCGCGCGCGCGCCGCGAGGCGGTGGCCTATGTGACCGGGCCGGGGGGGCGGCGGCTGGAACGGGCCGGGCACGAGGCGCGGTTTCGCATGGATCGCTCGGGGCTCGCCGAGGATGGCGAGACGTTCGTCGCCATTCACAACCCGCCCTTGCGCCTTGTCGTCGTCGGCGCGGTGCATATCGCGCAGGCGCTGGTGCCGATGGCGCGCATCGCGGGCTATGACCCGGTGGTGATCGACCCGCGCGAGAGCTTTGCCACGCCCACGCGTTTCCCCGACACGCGGCTGATGCATGACTGGCCCGATGAGGCGGTGGCGGCGCTGGGGCTGGACGCGCGCACCGCGCTGGTGCTGCTCACGCATGATCCCAAGCTCGACGATCCCGCGCTGATGGCGGCGCTGCGCTCGGAGGTGTTCTATATCGGCGCGCTGGGATCGACCCGGACGCATGGCAAGCGGGTGGCGCGGCTTGCCGGGGCGGGGTTTTCCGAGGCCGAAATCGGGCGTATTCACGGTCCGGTCGGTCTCGATATCGGCGCGGCGGGGCCGGCCGAGATCGCGGTCAGCATCCTGGCCGAGATGACGCGCGTCCTTAGGCGCGGCGCATGAGGTTCGGACCATGAGGTTTGGCCCCGTGCCGCTGGCCGAGGCCGAGGGCGCGATCCTTGCCCATTCCGAGCGCGTGGCCTCGGGGCGGATGCGCAAGGGGACGGTGCTGGGTGCGGCGGAAATCGCGGCGCTGCGGGCGGCGGGATATGCCGAAATCACCGTGGCGCGGCTTGATAGCGGGGACCTGCACGAGGACGCGGCAGCCGAAAAGGTGGCGCGCGCGCTGGCAGAGGGGGCGGCGGGGGTGACGCTGTCGGCGCCGTTCACGGGGCGGGTGAACCTGATCGCCGCGCGCGCAGGCGTGGTCACGCTCGACGTGGACGCGATCAACGCGGCCAATGCGGTCGATGCGATGATCACGGTGGCAACGGTCGCGCCGTTTCACCAGACCCGCGCGGGGGGCATGGTCGCCACGGTCAAGATCATCGCCTATGGCGTGGCGGGTTCCGTGGTCGCGCGCGCCGCGGCGGCGGCGCGCGGGGCGGTGCGGGTGGTGACCCCGCGCTACGCGACCGCGAGCCTCATCCTGACCGAGACGGCGGGGGGACCGGGCGTAAAGGGCGCGCAGGCGGTTGCGGCGCGCATCGCGGCCCTGGACATGACGCTCGTCGAGACGGTGGCCGTGCCGCATGAAGAGGCGCCGCTGGCGCAAGCCATCAACCGGGCTTCGGGCGATATCGTGCTCATCCTCACCGCCTCGGCCACCTCGGACGTGCGCGATACCGCGCCTGCCGCGCTTGGCCTTGCGGGCGGGCGGCTCATCCGTTTCGGGATGCCGGTCGATCCGGGCAACCTGCTGTTACTCGGCGATTTGCGGGGCAAGCCGGTGATCGGCCTGCCCGGCAGCGCGCGCAGCCCGGTGCTGCATGGCGCGGACTGGGTGCTGGCGCGGGTGGCCTGCGGGCTGCCCTGTGGCGCGGAGGAAATCGCGGCGATGGGGGTGGGGGGCCTTCTGAAAGAGATTCCCACCCGCCCCCAGCCCCGGCGCGGCCCGCGCGATTGAGATGAGGATCGGGGTTCCCAGGGCGGCTCTCTCGTGCTTTAGTCGCAGGTGACACCGGAAGAGAAAGCACTAACCTGTCGGACGGGTTGCGATAACGAAGGAGGAGACAATGCCAGAGGTCAGCATGACCGTGAACGGCAAGCCGGCAAAGGGCCAGATCGAGGGCCGCACGCTTCTTGTCGAATTTCTCAGGGAAAGCCTGAGCCTGACGGGCACACATATGGGCTGTGACACCAGCCAGTGCGGGGCCTGCGTGGTGCATGTGAACGGGCGCGCCGTGAAATCCTGCACCATGTTCGCCGCCGAGGCCGAGGGGGCGGAGGTGACGACGATCGAGGGCATGGCCGAGCCCGATGGCACGCTGCATCCCATCCAGGCCGCGTTTCAGGATCATCACGGGCTGCAATGCGGTTTCTGCACGCCCGGCATGGTGATGTCGGCGGCGGCGCTGCTCAAGGACAACCCGACGCCCACCGAGGCCGAGGTGCGCGACTATCTCGAAGGCAATATCTGCCGCTGCACGGGCTATCACAACATCGTCAAGGCGATTCTCGCGGCCTCCGGTCAGGACGTGAGCCGGATCGCGGCGGAATAGGCGAAGAAGTGGGGGCGCTGCCCCCGCGCCTGCGGCGCCCCCCGGGATATTTCGGGCAAGATGAAGCTGCCGCGGGTTTGATGGGGGAGACCCCGGACCATTCAGGGAGGTCAAGACATGCCAAGGGACGGAGGCATCGGCGCCAGCACCAAGCGGCGCGAGGATATCCGGTTTCTGACCGGAAACGGCAATTATACTGACGACATCAATCTGCGCGGGCAGGCCTATGTGCATTTCCTGCGTTCGGACGTGGCGCATGGGCGGCTGAGAAAGGTCGATGCCAGCGCCGCCGAGGCGATGCCCGGCGTGTTGCGCGTCTTTACCGGCGAGGATTTCGTCGAGATTGGCGGAATCCCCTGCGGCTGGCAGGTGACGGATCGGTTCGGCGAGGTGATGCAGGAGCCGAAGCACCCGGTGCTGGCGCATGGCAAGGTGCGCCATGTCGGCGATCCGATCGCTGCGGTGGTGGCCGAGACCCGCGCGCAGGCGCGTGATGCCGCCGAGGCGATCGTGCTCGATATCGAGGAATTGCCGGCGGTGGTGGACATGAAGGCCGCGCTCGAAGATGGCGCCCCGAAGGTGCATGACGATCTGACCTCGAACCTTTGTTATGATTGGGGTTTTGTCGAGGAGAACAAGGCGGCGGTCGATGAGGCGTTCGGGAAGGCCGCGCATGTCACGACGCTGGAATTGGTGAACAACCGGCTGATCGCCAACCCGATGGAGCCGCGCGTCGCCGTGGCCGATTACAACCGCTCGACCGGCGATTACACGCTTTATACCACCAGCCAGAACCCGCATGTGATCCGGCTCTTGATGGGCGCCTTCGTGCTGGGCATCCCCGAGCACAAGCTGCGCGTGGTCGCCCCCGATGTGGGCGGCGGGTTCGGGTCGAAGATCTTTCACTATGCCGAGGAGGCTTTCTGCACGTTTGCCGCCAAGGCATTGAACCGCCCCGTCAAGTGGACCTCGAGCCGGTCGGAGGCGTTCATGTCCGACGCCCATGGCCGCGACCATGTGACCAGGATCGAACTGGCGCTCGATGCGGATAACAACTTTACTGCGCTGCGCACCGAGACCCATGCCAATATGGGGGCTTACCTGAGCACCTTCGCGCCGTCGATTCCGACCTGGCTGCATGGCACGCTGATGGCCGGGAACTACAAGACGCCGCTCATCTATGTGAACGTCAGGGCGGTCTTTACCAACACCGTGCCGGTCGATGCCTATCGTGGCGCGGGCCGGCCCGAAGCGACCTATCAGCTTGAGCGGGTGATCGACAAGGCGGCGCGCGAACTGGGCGTCGATCCGATCGCGCTGCGGCGGCAGAACTTCATCACCGAGTTTCCCTATGCCACGCCGGTCGCGGTGGAATATGACACGGGCGACTATCACGCCACGATGGACAAGCTCGAGGAGATTGCCGACCTTGCGGGCTTTGCCGCGCGGCGCAAGGAAAGCGAGGCGCGGGGCCGTCTGCGCGGGCTTGGCGTCAACTGCTATATCGAGGCCTGTGGTATCGCGCCGTCGAACCTTGTCGGGCAGCTGGGTGCGCGCGCGGGGCTTTACGAGAGCGCCACGGTGCGCGTAAACGCCACCGGCGGCATCACGGTGATGACCGGCAGCCACAGCCACGGGCAGGGGCACGAGACCAGCTTTGCGCAGGTGATTTCCGAGATGATCGGGATCGACGCCGATCAGGTGGAGATCGTGCATGGCGACACCGCCAATTCGCCGATGGGCATGGGCACCTATGGCTCGCGCTCACTGGCGGTCGGCGGTTCGGCCATGGTGCGCGCCACCGAGAAGATCATCAACAAGGCCAGGAAGATCGCGGCGCATCTGATGGAGGCCGCCGAGGGCGATATCGAGCTCAAGGACGGCCGCTTTGCCGTTGCGGGCACGGACAAATCCGTGGCCTGGGGCGATGTCACGCTGGCGGCATATGTGCCGCACAACTATCCGCTGGCGGATCTGGAGCCGGGGCTGGAGGAGACGGCGTTTTATGATCCGTCAAACTTTACCTATCCCGCCGGGGCCTATGCCTGCGAGGTGGAGGTCGATCCCGATACCGGGCGCGTCACCATCGAGCGGTTCGCGGCGGCGGATGATTTCGGCAATGTGGTCAACCCGATGATCGTTTCGGGCCAGGTCCATGGCGGGATCGGGCAGGGGATCGGGCAGGCGCTGCTCGAGGCGTGCGCATATGACGAGCAGGGGCAGCTTCTGACCGGCAGCTACATGGATTACGCCATGCCGCGCGCCGGTGATCTGCCGTTTTACCAGGTGGATCATTCCTGCCAGACGCCTTGCACCCACAACCCGCTGGGCGTGAAGGGCTGTGGCGAGGCGGGCGCGATCGGCAGCCCGCCCTCGGTCGTCAACGCGGTGGTGGATGCGCTGCGCTCGGCGGGCCATGACATCACCCATATCGACATGCCGCTCTCGCCATCGCGGGTGTGGCAGGCGATGCAGAGCTGAGGGAGGATTACCCATGTATGCATTCGAGATAGACCGGCCCGCGACGCTGGCCGATGCGCTCAAGGCGCTTGGCGCCGAGGAGGCGCAGGCGCTGGGGGGCGGGCAGACGCTCATCCCCGCGCTCAAGGCGCGGCTTGCGTCGCCCGCGCGGCTGGTGGCGCTGTCGGGGGTGGCCGAGATCAAGGGCATCCGCACCGGCGAGAACGGTGCGCTTTGCATCGGCGGGGGGACGTGTCACGCCGATGTGGCGGCGGGCGCGGGGGCCTATCCGGCGCTGGCGGCGCTGGCGGCGCGGATCGGCGATCCGGCGGTGCGCAATCGCGGCACCATCGGCGGCAGTCTGGCCAACAACGACCCGTCGGCCTGCTACCCGGCGGCGGTGCTGGGATCGGGGGCGGTGGTGGTCACGACCAACCGGCAGATCGCGGCGGATGATTTCTTCGAGGGGATGTTCACCACCACGCTCGAGGATAGCGAGATCATCACCGAGGTGCGCTTTCCGGTGCCGGAGGTGGCCAGCTATCAGAAGTTCGAGCAACCCGCCTCGCGCTTTGCGCTCGTGGGGGTGTTCGTGGCCAAATATGCGGGCGGCGTGCGGGTGGCGGTCACCGGCGCGTCGGAGGAGGGCGTGTTCCGCTGGTCCGAGGCCGAGGCGGCGCTGTCCGGGGATTTCTCGCCGGGCGCGATCGAGGGGCTGCGCCTTTCGGGGGCGGGCATGATCTCTGATCTGCACGGATCGGGCGATTACCGCGCGCATCTGGTGGCGGTGATGACACGCAGGGCGGTGGCCGCGGCACGCTGAGGCTGACGGCAGGACAAAAGGGCCGCGCGTCCGGCGAGAGGCGCGGTCTTTGTCGTTACTGCCCTTCGGGCACCAGCACCGTGACCCCCACCGTCGCCGCGCGGGCAAGCTCCGCGTCAAGCGACATCGGGATGTATTCGCCGCGCCGCCAGAGCTGCGCCATGTCGTCGTAATGGCGGCTGAGGAAATGGCCCGACTGGCCGGTGGAGATGACGAACACGCTGCTGTCGGGATCGGCGAAATCATAGACGCCGCGATAGCCCGCCCCGTGGACGTTGGCGAAAGGGTCAGGCCCGTCGCCGCCGCGTGTGCGCCCGCGCATGAGCGTGTTGTCGCCGCCCGAGGTGGATTGCCGGATATTGACGAAATAGCGCAGCAGCGGCACCTCGCCCAGGATCTGATGGTCATGGGTGGCCTGATGCGCGTCGCCCCAGCGCAGGCTTTCGAGCGCGCGCCCGTAGTGCTCGGAAATCCAGATCAGCGCATCGTCGAGCGCCATGCGCGCGATGTCGGTGCAGCTCTCGATCGCCGCCGAGTGTTGCACATCACACCACGCGGCGGCCCCGTTCACGTCGCGGAAAACGCGCTCGAGAAAGATCGGGTCGGGGTGGTCGAATTCGCGTGAGAGCGGCCCGAGATCGTCGCGGGTGAGCCGGTCCATCAGCGCGCGCATCCAGGCGGCATAGATCAGCGGCTCGGGCAGGTGCTCGTTCATTTCGCCGTTCCAGTCGGCGAGCAGGTCGAGCGCGCGCTGGCGCAGCCGCTCTTGCGTCCCCTCTGGGGCCGCCTCGCCGGTGAACCACAGATCCGCCCCGATCAGCGGCAGCAGCGAGCGCGCGGTGAAACTCACGGTGTCGAGCTGCGCCTCGATGAAGCTGTCGCGGGTATGCACCTCGCGCCCCTGCATGAGCCGCCGCCAGCGGTGCACCCGCTGCGTGTCGCCCCAGTAATGGCTGACATGCAGCGGAAAGGGGCGGTCCACGATCTTGTTGTTGGTATTGCCAAGGATGCCGCCCGAGGGATCGACGAAGACCGGGTTGGCGCTGTCGGGCAACATCCCCTGCCAGCGGTTTTCCGCCACCCAGCCCCGGCTGGGCATCCGGCCCTGGCTCTCGTGGCGGGCGTCGCGGCGGGGCATGGCCCCGATGAGCTTGAGCGCGATGCCGCGCTCGTCGGCCAGCATCAGGTTCTGCGAGGGCGCGATATAGAGCGGGGTGCTCTCCAGCGCCTCGGAGACAGAACCCGCGCGCATGAGCCGCATCGCGGCGGTCATCGTCGTGTCGCGCTCCGAAAGCGCGGTCCATGAGACGGCGGCGACATGGCCCGGCGGTGTCACCTCGGCCAGATCGAACTGACTGCCGGGCAGGACCGGGCCGTTGTCGGTCCAGCGCAGCGTCAGCGTGACCGGATCGGTGCCTTTCACCTCGACGATGGAATGGGCGGTGCGAAAGGGCGCCCACCCGTCGGGGGTGCGGTATTCGTCCGGGTTGTCGGGGTTCACCTCCTCGATGAACACGTCCTGATCGTCGAGATACGAAGAGGTGATCCCCCAGCCCAGCCGCGCGCTGCGCCCGGTCAGGATCACGGGGATGCCGGGGATAGTGCCGCCGATGACGCCGCCCGTCTCCAGCTCCAGCCGCGCCAGATACCAGATCGCGGGCGCGGAAAACCCCAGGTGCGGATCATTGGCCAGAAGTGTGCCGCCCGTGGCCGAGCGCGCGGGTGCCGCGGCCCAGGCATTCGACGCCCCGGCAAGGGCGGGGCGGGGAAAGGGCGAGAGCGGATGCGCCTCGGCGATCCGCGACGCGCCGCCCGGTGCGAGGCCGGGAAAGAGACTGGCATATGCCGGCAGCGCCGCGATGCCGCCGCCGGGGGCGAGCGGCACGATATCCTCCAGCCGCGCCGGGTCGTCGAGGGCGAGGGCTGCGCGCGCGTGCAGCACCTCGCGGCCCAGATGCCCCGAAAGCTGCACCGCCATCAGCTTGATCAGCGCGATGGAATCGGCCGGCTGCCACGGCGCGGCGGGGGCGTTGAAGAGGAACTGCTCGGGCGCGCCGCGGCCCAGGGCCTCGCGGTTGATCTCGGTGAGCCGCGCATTTACCCCGTCGGCATAGGCCTTGAGCGCGGCCAGCGTCTCGGCATCCTGTGCCGCCACCGAGGCCCGCGCCAGCGTATAGAGGTCAAAGCGCCGCAGCACCGTGTCGATCCCGACCGTGCGCGCGCCGAACACCTCCGACAGCCGCCCCTGCACCGTGCGGCGCATCATCATCATCTGCCAGAGGCGATCCTGCGCATGGGCATAGCCGAGGCCGAAGAAGCTGTCGGCATCCGTTTCGCCGAAGATATGCGGCACATTGGCATTGTCGCGCACGATCTCGACCGGGGCGGTGATGCCCGTCACGGCAAGGCGCCTGTCATAATCGGGCAGCGACCGGGCGAGAAGCATATACACCACGCCGAGCGCGATCACCGCCAGCACGACAAGACCGCCCGCGATCCGCAACAGCCATTTGAGAATCACCGCCATGGGGGCCTTTCCGAGTTTTGGCTTGCATCCCCCTTGGGGATAGTCAGAAATTCCCCCCGAGACAACGGCAAGGCGGTGGGTGAGCAACATGGCGAAACTGGCATTTCTGGGTCTGGGCGTGATGGGCTATCCGATGGCGGGGCATTTGCAGGCGGCGGGGCACGATGTCTGCGTCTATAATCGCACCGCCGCCAAGGCCGATCGCTGGGTGGCACAGCATGGCGGGCGGCAGGCCGCGACGCCGCGCGAGGCGGCATCGGGGGCCGGCTTCGTGATGGCCTGCGTCGGCGACGACGATGACCTGCGCAGCGTGTGCCTGGGCGATGACGGGGCCTTTGCCGGGATGGGCGCGGGCGCGATATTCGTCGATCACACCACCGTTTCGGCCAGGGTGACGCGCGAGCTCTACGAGGCGGCGAAGGCGCTCGGCTGCGGCTTTGTCGATGCGCCGGTCTCGGGCGGGCAGGCGGGGGCCGAGAACGGTCAGCTCTCGATCATGTGCGGCGGCGACGCGGCGCATTATGCAGCCGCCGAGCCGGTGATCGCCGCCTATGCCAGGCTCTGCCGCCGCCTGGGCGAGAGCGGCGCGGGTCAGATGACCAAGATGGTCAACCAGATCGCCATTGCCGGGCTGGTGCAGGCGCTCTCGGAGGCGCTGCATTTCGCCGAGCAGGCAGGGCTTGACGGGCGCGCGGTGGTCGAGGTCATCAGCCAGGGCGCGGCCGGGTCGTGGCAGATGTCGAACCGCTCCGAGACCATGCTTGAGGGTCACTGGACCCACGGCTTTGCCGTGGACTGGATGCGCAAGGATCTGGGCATCTGCCTCGACGCCGCCGACGAGCTGGGCGCAAGCCTGCCGGTCACCGCGCTGGTGGATCAGTTCTACAAGGACGTGCAGAAGATGGGCGGCGGGCGGTGGGATACATCGAGCCTGCTGGCGCGGCTGCGCAGGATGGGGTGATCGCGCTCAGGCCGTGCGGGGGCGCATCGCCAGCCAGATGAGCGCGCCGCCCGCCAGCGTCAGGAACGGGATCATCGCCAGGTTGACGGCGGTCCAGCCGGCCTCCGGGCTGCCTCCCGAGCAGTTCATCAGCATCCCCGAGGAGAGCGAGGCAAAGGTCACGCCGCCAAAGACGATGAGATCGTTCATCCCCTGCACGCGCCCGCGCTCGTAGGGTTCGTGCTCGCCCGCGAGCATCGTGGTCGCGCCGATGAAGCCGAAATTCCACCCCAGCCCGAGCAGCATCAGCGCGATGAAGAAATTCTCGAGCCCCACACCCGCAAGCGCCACGCCCCCCGCGCCCGCAAGGATGACAAGGCCCGTGGCCATGATCCGTTCCACCCCGAAACGCGCGATCAGGTGGCCGGTGAAGAAGGACGGGAGATACATCGCCAGCACATGCGCCGAGACGATGTCGGCGGCATGGCTCGGGGTAAAGCCGCAGCCGACCACCGCGAGCGGCGTCGAGGTCATCACCAGGTTCATCAGCGCGTAAGACACCGTGGCGCAGATCACCGCCACGGCGATGCGCGGGCTGCGCAGCAGTTCCATGCGCGAGCGCCCGCGCGGCGCGTCATGGGCGGGCACGGGCGGGCGGGGGATGTCCAGCAGCAAAAACAGAAGCGCGCCCACAAGGTTCACCCCGATCACCGCCAGATAGGTGCCGAAAAAGGGAATCACCATCGCCTGCGAGGTGAGCTTCACCAGTTGTGGCCCGATAATGGCGCTCAGAAGCCCACCCGCCATGACATAGGAGATGGCCTTGGGGCGGAACGCCTCGCTTGCCGTGTCGGAGGCGGCGAAGCGATAGAATCCCTGCGCCGACATGTAGGTGCCGGTCAGAAAGCTGCCCAGCAGGAAGATCGGAAAGGACGCCTCGTAAAGCCCCCAGGCCCCGACCGCGCCGCCCATGGCCCCGAACAGCGCGCCGATGAAAAAGCCCGTGCGCCGCCCGAACTTCTGCATCACATGCGCCATCGGCGTGGCCGAGAGCATCGAGCCCATCACGATGAGCGAAATCGGCAGCGTGGCGAAACAGACATTGCTGGCAAGCGACTGCCCCGCCAGCCCGCCCACGACAAAGATCATCGGCATCTGCGCGCCGAGGATGGCCTGCGCACCGATCAGCACGGCGACGTTGCGGCGCGCGCGCCGATCATCGTCGCGGGGAAGGGTCATCTCGCTCATGCGACAGTGCTAGCCCCGCGCCGGGGCGGGCGCAAGGCCCCTCGCCGTGCGGCTCAACGCGCGCGCAGCGCCATCAGCCACACCAGCGCCAGCCCGAGCGAGGCAAGCATGTTCCAGCTTGCCATCGACAGGCCCCACATCTCCCATGGCACCTCGTCGCAGCGCACCAGCGGCGCGGCCATGATCTGCGCGAAGAGATCCTCGGGGCTGAGGCCCGACACCGGGCCGCCCGAACAATCCGAGGGGCCCTGCCACCAGCCGCGCTCTACCCCGGTATGGTAGCCGCCGATCGCGGCGCTGGCGAGCATGGCGAGCGCGCCGAGAGCGGCCATGAGCGCGGGCAGGGCGACAAGGCCGAGCACGCCGAGGCCGATGGCGATGCCATGCGGCCAGCGCTGCCAGATGCACAGCTTGCACGGTGCCATGCCACCCAGATGCTGAAACGCGAGCGCACCGAGAAGCAGCGCGGCGGAGCCCGCGGCGGCGATGAGGATGAGGGATTTCTGTTGCATCATGGTCTCAGAGGTAGCGCGTGATGTAAAAGCCGCCAAGGAGCAGCAGCACGAAAAGGATCGACAAGAGACCAAGCCGGCGCTCGATGAAATCGCGGATCGGCGCGCCGAACTTCCACAAGAGCCCCGCCACCAGAAAGAAGCGCAGGCTGCGCGCGAGGATCGAGGTGGCGATGAAGGTGCCAAGCGGCATGGCGGTCCAGCCTGACATGATGGTGATGACCTTGTAGGGAAACGGCGTCACCCCCGCCGTCAGCACCGCCCAGAAGCCGAAATCGTTGAACCGGGTGTTGAAGGCGGCCATGGCCTCGGCCTTGCCGAACGCGGCAAGGATCGGCTGGCCAATGCTCTCGTAGGCAAGGGCGCCGATGGCATAACCAAGCAACCCGCCCAGAACCGAGGCCACCAGCGCCACGCCCGCAATTGCCCAGGCGCGCGAGGGGCGCGCGAGGATCATCGGGATCATCAGCACATCGGGCGGGATCGGGAAAACCGAGCTTTCGGCGAAGGAGACCACCGCGAGCGCCCAGAGCGCGTGCGGATGCTCGGCCATGCGGATCGTCCGGTCGTATAGCGCGCGCAGCATCGGCGTCTTCCTTGCGGGGCGATGGCGGGGACACATCACGCGGGGCGGGCGCGGTCAAGACCCGCCGTCGTTTCGCCTGCAACAGGCTCTGGACGGGGACGCCGCACTTGGCTAAAGACGCATCAGGCGCGGGTGTGGCGGAATGGTAGACGCGAGGGTCTCAAACACCCTTTCCGCAAGGAGTGTCGGTTCGAGTCCGACCACCCGCACCAGAAATCGGATAATGAAAAAGCGGCGCACAAGCACCGCCTCTTCTCTTTGTCGTCACGCCTGTGCGCGATGCCGCTCAGCGGCCCCAGCTCCGCACCGGGCCGCAATCCATGTGGACGAAATTCGACCCCGAGTATTTGCCGACGCCGCCGCCGCCACAGGCCAGGCCCGCGCGATAGATCTGCTCGACCGACCGGCTGCCGAGACGCAGATCGGCGGCCTCGCCGATCATGTGGCGCGAATTCCTGGCAACCCCGCTCGAACGCGCGCGCAGCATGGCATTGGTCTGCGGGCTGCGATAGCCGCTCAGCAGCGTGTAGGACTCGTCTGCCGCAAGCAGGTTGTGACTGGCGGCGAGAATGTCCACGGTGCGCGGGCTGATCTCATGCGTCTGATTGGTGCGCCAGTCGCGCATGAACACGTTGATCTCCTTGAGCGCCTCCGCGATGTAATCGCCCTCGATCCAGTAGATCGTATCGAGCCGCTCTCCGGTGCGCGGAGAGACCATGCGCAATCGGCGGATATCGCCCGCCCCGCGAAGAAACCCCGCAGCATTGCCGAAGGTTGGAGCCGCAGTCACCAGCGTTGCGGCAAAAGCCGCGAGCACCCCACGGCGTGATAGTCCAGTCGAGCTGAATTCTGTCATTCGATAGCGCCTGTCCCGTCGCCCGTATGCGCCGCTGTTTCGCGGCTTGTGTTATCATCCCCAGATGCATGGTTTGTATGACATAACGGGAATCATCAACCAAGCCCCCTTTTGTCACAGTCTGTGACTGGCAGGCGGTTTCGGCGAGATTTTGCGCATCTTGAGATATGACTGCGAAAATGGTTCATGGTGTTGAAATGTCCCGGATCACCTTGATGTGGGCAGGTGTGACATGAAATCATTAGGAGAAAATTGATATTTCGGTGAAATATTGGCGGAATGGAATGGATATGCATGTCAGGGGGAAACTTGTGACCGTGTTGCCGAGGCTTTGGGGTGTGGGCGCGATGCTCTGCACGGCCGGTATGCTGGCCGCGACCGCGCCGCGTGCGGAAGGAACGCCAGCGCTGATCGCACCGCCCGTTTCGGGCGGCCTGGCCGCGGCGATGGTCTCGGCGCAGACGCAGGCAATGGAAACGGCCTTTCGACGGGCGCTGGCCGAGGCGGCCGCCCCGGATCGGGCGCTGTCCGCGTATTACCGCGCGACCGGGTATGCCCCGCTCTGGACCGGCGAGGGTGGCGCTGATCTCGCGCGGCGCGCGGCGCTCTTGCGCGCGCTCGGCGCGGCCGATGTGCATGGCCTGCCGGCGAGGCGCTATGATGCTCCTGGGCTGATGGCGCGGCTTGGCGATATCCGCTCGGTGCGGGCACTGGCCGAGGCGGAGGTGGAGATGAGCCGCGCCTATCTCGCCTACGCGCGCGACCTGCAAAGCGGCATCCTGATCCCGTCGCGGGTGGATGGTGACATCAAGCGCGAGGTCGTGCGCCGCGAGGTGGCCGATCTGCTCGATGAAATGCGCGCCGGCGAGCCGCGCCAGATCCTGCGCGCGCTTGCCCCGCAATCGAACGAATACCGCCGTTTGCAGAAGGAAAAGCTGCGACTTGAAGGACTTGTCGCGGCAGGCGGCTGGGGGCCCGTGGCCCCCGCGCAAAGCCTCAGGCCCGGCGCGAGCGGACCGGCGGTGATTGCGCTGCGAAATCGGCTCATCGCGATGGGGTATCTCACGCGCAGCGCGGCGGCCTCCTATGACGACAAGATCCAGGCGGCGGTGCAGGCGTTTCAGGGCGATCACGGGCTCGAGACCGATGGCATCGCGGGGCCGGCCACCATGGCCGCGCTCAATACCGCGCCCGAGGACCGGCTGAGATCGGTGATCGTGGCGATGGAGCGCGAGCGCTGGCTGCCCACCAAGCGCGGCGCGCGGCATATCCTCGTGAACCTTGCCGATTTCAGCGCGCGCATCATCGACGATGACCGCATCACCTTCGAGACCCGCGCCGTAATCGGCAAGAACACGGGCGACCGGCGCAGCCCGGAATTTTCCGACGCGATGGAATATCTGGTCATCAACCCGACCTGGCATGTGCCGCGCTCGATCGTGGCGCGCGATTATCTGCCCAGGTTGCAGGCCGATCGCAGCGCGGCCTCCTATCTCAGGATCTATGACCGCCAGGGTCGCGAGGTGCCGCGCGAGGCAGTGAATTTCACCGCCTATAACGGACGCAATTTTCCCTTTTCGGTCAAGCAGCCGCCCTCGAACAGCAACGCGCTCGGGCTGGTGAAGTTCATGTTTCCCAACAAATGGAACATCTATCTGCACGACACCCCGCAAAAGCATCTGTTCCAGCAGCAAAAGCGCGATTTCAGCTCGGGCTGCATTCGGCTGCAAGAGCCGTTCGACTTTGCCTATGAGCTTCTGTCGCGGCAAGAGGCCGATCCAAAGGGGTTTTTCCAATCGGTTCTTGCGACCGGGCGCGAAACCTATGTCAACCTGAAGGAGCATGTGCCGGTGCATCTGATCTATCGCACGGCAGTGACGCGGGCGGGCGGCAAGATGCAGTATCGCGGCGATGTCTATGTGCGGGACGCGCGCATCTGGGAGGCGCTGGAGCGCGCGGGCGTGACGCTGGTCGGCCCGAACAGCTAGCCTCGGGGCTTTCGTTGCAACACGCTGGTTCCAAGCCGATTTTGCGGCTGTGTGCGCGCGGCGAAGCAAACGATTGTGCGGTGGGTGTGCAGTCTATAAAAATCCGTTACAGAACTGACGCACAAGACCACGAGAGGCGCCCCTGCAGGGGCGGTGAAAGGAAAGACCGCATCATGAGCAGCATTCAGGATCGAGTGATCGCAATTATCGCCGAACAGGCCGTGCTCGACCCCTCGGACGTCACCCTCGAGAGCACGCTGGAGGATCTGGGTATCGACAGCCTCGGACTGGTCGAGAGCATTTTCGCCATCGAGGAGGCATTCGACATCTCCGTGCCATTCAACGCCAACGAGCCCGAGAAGAGCGAGTTCGACATCTCCTCGGTGCGCTCCATCGTCGCGGGTATCGAGCGGCTGATTGCGGAGCAGGCGTGAAACGGGTCGTCATCACCGGAGCGGGCACGATCAACGCGCTCGGCCACGACGTGCCCGCGACGCTGGAGGCGATGCGCGAGGGGCGCTGTGGCATTGGCGAGCTGGAGTTTCGGGACGTGGAGCGGCTTTCGATCCGCATCGGCGGCCAGGTCAAGGGCTATGACCCGGTGAAACGGTTCAACCGGCAGCAACTGGCGCTCTATGACCGGTTCACGCAATTCACGCTGATTGCCGCGCGCGAGGCGATCGCTCAGGCGGGGCTCGAGTTCAACGGTGAACTGGCGGCGCGCGCCGGGGTCATCCTGGGCAATTCCGGTGGCGGCATGACCACGCTCGACGAGAACTATCGCACCGTCTATGAGGAGGGCAAGAACCGCGTCCATCCCTTCGTTGTGCCCAAGCTGATGAACAATGCTGCGGCCAGCCACCTGTCGATGGAGTTCAACCTCAAGGGGCCGACCTTTACCGTCTCGACCGCCTGCGCGTCGTCCAATCACGCCATGGCGCAGGCATTCCAGATGGTGCATGGCGGAATCACCCCGGTGATGGTCACCGGCGGGTCGGAATCGATGCTGTGTTTCGGCGGGGTCAAGGCGTGGGAGGGCTTGCGCGTGATGAGCCGCGACGCCTGCCGTCCGTTCTCGGCCAATCGCAACGGCATGGTGCAGGGCGAGGGTGCGGCGATCTTTGTCTTCGAGGAGCTCGAGCACGCGACGCGGCGCCGCGCGGAAATCCTGGCCGAGGTGGTGGGATTTGCCATGACCTCGGACGCGTCCGACATCGTCATGCCCTCGAAACAGGGCGCGGCACGGGCGATCTCGGGGGCGTTGCGCGATGCAAAGGTGAACCGCACGGAGGTGGGCTATATCAACGCGCACGGCACCGGCACCGCGGCCAATGACAAGACCGAATGCGCGGCGGTGGCCGACGTGTTCGGACCCCATGCCGACAAGCTGATGATCACCTCGACCAAGTCGATGCACGCCCATCTTATCGGTGCGACCGGGGCAGTGGAACTGCTGGCCTGCATCATGGCGTTGCGTGACGGGGTGATCGCGCCGACCATCGGTTACGAGGAGCCGGACCCCGAATGCGCGCTCGACGTGGTGCCCAACGAGGCGCGCGAGGCGCGGGTCGAGGTCGCGCTGTCGAACGCGTTCGCCTTTGGCGGGCTCAACGCGGTGCTGGCGCTCAGGCGCTTTGTCTGATGGTCCGCGTCACCCTCCGGCCTGGCCAGAGGGTCTCGTGTGACGGGGGATCCCCGGGTCGGGCCCGAGGATGGCCCGTCTCTCAGTTGGTGATCGTCGAAGTCGCTTCATAGGCCGCGGTGAAGCCCGAAAGCGACGCGTCGATGCGCACTCTCTGGTCCGGGGCCTGGGCGGGCACGATCTCGATGGTGGCCTTGATCCCGCGCTTCATCGCGTCAATATCGGCCTGCGTCAGCCCGATGCGCGAGAAGCACCCGGCCATGGTGCAATAGGAATAGGCATAGCTCTTGGCCTTGCCGCCATCCACCGAAAGCTTGACCTCTTCGGTGAGCAGCGTGCCGAGCGGCACGGCGAGCGTTGCGCCCGCCACCACGGCACCCGCGCCCGAAAGCCGGTAGAGGCTGAACTCGGCCACCGGATTGCCCTGGGATTCGGTCAGGAGCTGAAACATCTGGCACATATCATCCTCCTGCCCCTCGGCCTCGTTCGGGAAGCAGCGCACCGACCAGTCGCCATGGGTCTCGCGGATATAGGGGGCCATTTCCTCCTGGACATCGCGCCCGGTATCGAGCCCGGTCGCCGGGTTGAGCGGAGCCTCGGTCGCGGCCGGTGCGGCCTCGGTCGGGGCCTCGCTCGCCGGGGCCTCGGCCTGTTGCGCGCCTGCGGCGGTCGAAACGGCAAGCAGGGCGGCGAGAGAAAGGCGGAACACGGTCTTGGACATTTTTTCCCCTTGGGTTTCGAATTCGATTGTGCAGCGATTTATCACGTCGCTCGGGCCGTGTCAGGATGAAATCGCCGCGCGCGACGCCGTGAAAGGCGACATGCCGCGCGCGAGATGGGGGCGCGCGCGAAATAGGGGAAGGCATGGAAGAAAAGAGGCCCGCGGGCCTCTTTCCTGTGACAGTTGTCTCCCCGTCGGACTGGCCGACCTAGTCATTGAGAGAAACGCTAGGACAGAAGCCGTGTTGCGTCAACAGGCGAAACCGCGAGGCATTGAAAAAAGGCCGCACCCGAGGGCGCGGCCAGTCTGACAGGGAGGAAGTCGCCCGGCCCGGGAGGACACTCGGAGCCGGACGAAGTTCCACTCTGGAACGGAATGGTTAAATTTGCGTGTTTGCACCGTGATCTAGCACAGTGATTTTGCACAGTGACGATGTCCGGGCCCGGTGACGGAGCCGCGCGCTGCGCGGTGGGGCTCGTGGCGGGAGATCCTCGGGTCGGGCCCGAGGATGACGCTCACTTATGCGCAAGCCGCTCGAGATCATTGCGCAGTGCGGCATAGGCCGTCTCGGCAAGGTGCAGGCGGCGCGGGGGGGTGTCGCGCGTCTCGACCCGCGAGAGCGCGTCAATACCCAGAAAGAACGGCAGCACGAGACCACGTTCCGCGTCGGTGAGGGCGAAGGCCTCGGTGAATCGTGTCGCGAGGGCATCATCCACGCCGCACCATGTCCGGCCCGAGGGGGCCATGCCGCGCCGGGCGAGATGCATGAGAAACCGCGCGACATCGCGGCAGACCGGCATTTGGGCTGATCCGCCGGTGTCGATGCCGGTCAGGCATGCGCCATCCCGGAGCAGGTTGTTGGGGTGAAAATCGCCATGACAGATTGCCACGCGCCATTCGGTGCCGCGGATATGCGCCGCGAGGCGCGCAAGGACAGCGAGAATGTCCGCCTCGATGGCGCGCAGGCGGGCGAAAGGCTGCGCCTCGGCGCATCGCGCGGCGCGGGCGAGCCAGCCCTCGGGCATGGCGCGCGTCCAGCTTTCGGAGACATCCGTATAGCGGCGGAGCCATTGCGCGGCGGGGTCGAGGGCCGCAAGGCGCGCCTCGGGCGCTGCCTGCCAGAGCCATTGCAGAAGCGGCGTGCCGGGCGCGCGTTCCATCACCGTCAGACGCAGATCGGGCAGATATGCCAGCGGCTCGGCCACGCGAAACCGTGCGCCCTGCATATAGGGCCAGATGCGTCGCGCCTCCTGCCATTCGCGGGCTTGCATCTCGGCGGTGGCGGGTTCGGCCAGGCGGAATATCGCCGCGCGTCCCCGCCAATGGCCTGCAAAGACCGCGCGCTTGCCCGGCACGAGGCGCAGAACCTCGGTGATCTCGGCGCCCTCGGGCAGGGTGAGCTCGGGCAGGGGGGCGGGGTCGGACATGGGCGGGACTCTTTGCCGAGGCCCCGCACGGCGTCAACCGAATTGCGCCCGGTGCGCTGCGCGGCTAGGATCATGCGCGATAATCAGGCAGCAGGATGACAGCATGAGCGCGACCCCCGTCACGGAACTGAGCTTTGAGCAGGCGATGCAGGAACTGGAACAGGTCGTGAGCCGTCTGGAGCGCGGCGATGTGGCGCTCGACGAGTCGATCGCCCTTTACGAGCGGGGCGCGGCCCTCAAGAAGCGCTGCGAGGAAAAGCTCAAGGAGGCCGAGGAGAAGGTCCACGCCATCACGCTTGACGCCGAGGGCAATCCTGCCGGCAGCCGCCCGCTGTCGGAAGGGTGATGCGCGCGCGCCTTGGCCGGGATGCGGCGCGCGTTGCGGATCACCTGACGGCGGTTCTGGCCGATTATCCGGCGGGGCCGGTCACAGAGGCGATGCGCCATGCCACGCGGGGAGGCAAGCGCATCCGTGCCCATCTGGTGCTGGAAGGCGCGCGGATGCTGGGCGCCGCGGAGGCGGCGGCGCTCTGGCCTGCGGGGGCGATCGAGGCCATGCACGCCTACAGCCTCGTGCATGACGATCTGCCGGCGATGGACGATGACGCGCTGCGCCGGGGGCAGCCCACGGTGCATGTGAAATGGGACGAGGCAACCGCGATCCTGACCGGCGACGCGCTTCAGGCGCTGGCGTTCGAGATGGTGGCCGATCCGCGCACCGGGGCGGGCGAGGTGCGCGCCGATCTGGCGTTGCGGCTTGCGCGCGCGGCGGGCGGGCGCGGCATGGTGCTGGGCCAGGCCCGCGACATTGCCGCCGAGAGCGCGCCCGCGCCGCTGACCCTCGACGAGATCACCGCGTTGCAGGCGGGCAAAACCGGCGCGCTGATCGAATGGGCGGCCACCGCGGGCGCGATCATGGTGCGGGCCGACCCGGCGCCGCTGGCGGCCTATGCGCGCGCGCTTGGCCTTGCCTTCCAGATCCGCGATGACGTGATCGACGTGACTGGCGATGCGGCGGCGGCGGGCAAGGCCGTGGGCAAGGATGAAGCGGCGGGCAAGGCGACGTTCGTTTCGCATCTTGGGCTTTCGGGCGCGCGCGCCCGTGCCCGTGCGCTTGTTGACAGCGCCTGCGACGCGCTATCGTGTTACGGTGCGCGGGCCGACGGGTTGCGCGATCTGGCACGCTTCGTTATCTCGCGCGAAAGCTGAACTCGTGCCCCGGGGAGGGGTCTCATGTCCGACCGTCCCAAGACGCCGCTTCTGGATCAGGTCCACGTTCCCGCCGATCTCAAGGGCCTGAGCGAGGCGCAACTGCGCCAACTCGCGGATGAATTGCGCGCCGAGACGATTTCCGCCGTGTCGGAGACCGGCGGGCATCTGGGCGCGGGGCTGGGGGTGGTGGAGCTGACCGTGGCGCTGCACCATGTGTTCGACGCGCCGCGCGACAAGATCATCTGGGACGTGTCGCACCAGTCCTATCCGCACAAGATCCTGACCGGGCGACGCGAGCGCATCCGCACGCTGCGCCAGAAAGGCGGCCTGTCGGGGTTCACCAGGCGCTCGGAATCGCCCTATGATCCGTTCGGCGCGGCGCATAGCTCCACCTCGATCAGCGCCGCGCTTGGCTTTGCCGTGGCGCGCGATCTGGGGGCCCCGTGCGAGACCGGCCATGGCGATGCCGTGGCGGTCATCGGCGACGGGGCGATGAGCGCGGGCATGGCCTTTGAGGCGATGAACAATGCGGGGCATCTGAAAAAGCGGCTGTTCGTCATTCTCAACGACAACGACATGTCGATCGCGCCGCCGGTGGGCGCGCTCTCGGCCTATCTGTCGCGGCTTTATGCGGGCGAGCCGTTCCAGGAGTTCAAGGCCGCCGCCAAGGGGGCGCTCTCGCTTTTGCCACCCCCTTTTCAGGAGGGCGCGCGGCGCGCCAAGGATGTGCTCAAGGGGCTGGCCGTGGGCGGCACGCTGTTCGAGGAACTGGGGTTTTCCTATGTCGGCCCCATCGACGGGCACGATCTGGGCCAGCTTCTGCCGGTGCTGCGCACGGTCAGGGCGCGGGCGACGGGGCCGACGCTCATCCATGTGCTGACCAGGAAGGGCAAGGGCTATGCGCCCGCCGAAGAGGCGCGGGACGGCGGGCACGCCACGGCGAAATTCGACGTGCTGACCGGCAAGCAGGTAAAGGCACCGTCGAACGCGCCGAGTTACACGCGCGTCTTTGCCGAGGCGCTGCTGAGCGAGGCGGCGGGCGATCCGCGCATCTGCGCAGTGACGGCGGCGATGCCCGACGGCACCGGGCTGAACCTCTTTGCCGAGCGATACCCGTCGCGGCTATTCGATGTGGGCATCGCCGAGCAACACGCGGTGACGTTTTCCGCCGGTCTGGCGGCGGGGGGGATGCGACCGTTTTGCGCGCTCTACTCGACGTTTCTGCAACGCGGCTACGATCAGGTGGTGCATGACGTGGCGATCCAGCGCCTGCCGGTGCGCTTTGCCATTGATCGCGCGGGGCTGGTGGGGGCGGATGGCGCGACCCATGCGGGGGCGTTCGACGTGGCGTTTCTGGCCAACCTGCCGGGCTTCGTGGTGATGGCCGCCGCCGACGAGGCCGAGCTTGTCCATATGGTTGCGACGGCTGCGGCGCATGACGCGGGGCCGATCGCGTTTCGCTATCCGCGCGGCGAGGGGGTGGGCGTCGAGATGCCCGCGCGCGGCGTGCCGCTCGAAATCGGCAAGGGCCGGATGATCCGCGAGGGGGCGGGGGTGGCGATCCTGTCCTTTGGCACGCGGTTGTCGGAGGTTCTGGCGGCCTGCGAGGCGCTGGCGGCGCGCGGGATCACGCCCACGGTGGCCGATGCGCGCTTTGCAAAGCCGCTCGACCGTGCGCTGATCCTCGATCTGGCCGCGCGGCACGAGGCGCTGATTACGGTGGAGGAGGGCGCTATTGGCGGTTTCGGAAGCCATGTCAGCCACTTGCTGGCCGAAGCTCAGGTGTTTGACCGCGGCCTGAAGTTCCGCTCCATGGTGCTGCCCGATATTTTCATTGATCAGGCCAGCCCGCAGCAAATGTATGACGTGGCCGCGATGAACGCGCCGCAGATCGAGGCGAAGGTGCTCGAGGTGATGGGGCTGGGCCAGATCGCTGGCAAACGCGCCTGAACGTCCCATATGATGCGTGCAAAGGAAACGCCCATGCCCCGCCTCATCGCGCTTTGCCTGACCTTTCTGATCGCCCTGCCTGCCCATGCGCTCGACACCAGCGCAGGCAAGCTTGTCGCCACGCGCATGGTGGCAGGGCTGACCGAGCCGTGGGCGCTTGGGTTCCTGCCCGGCGGCGGGCTGCTGATCACCGAGCGCGGCGGGCGGCTCTTGCATGTGGCCGGTGGCGAGACGCGCGCGGTGGCGGGCGTGCCGGAGGTGGCGGCGAGGGGGCAGGGGGGCCTTCTTGATGTGCTGGTGCCGCGCGATTTCGCCGCCACGCGCGAGATATTCCTGAGCCTTTCCAAACCGCAACCGGGGGGCGCGGGCACGGCGGTGGCGCGCGCGCGGCTCTCGCAGGACGGCGCGCGGCTGGAGAATGTCCGGGTGATCTTCGAGCTTGCTCCCGGCTCGTCGGGCGGGCGGCACTTCGGCTCGCGGCTGGTCGAGGCGCGCGACGGCACGCTTTTCGTCACCATCGGTGAGCGGGGCGACAGGCTGTCGGCGCAGGATCTCGGCAATCAGAACGGCACGGTCGTCCGTATCGCGCGGGACGGCGCCGTGCCTGCGGACAATCCCTTCGTGAACACGCCCGGCGCGCGGCCCGAGATCTGGTCTTATGGCCATCGCAACGCGCAGGGCGCGGCACTTGACGGCGAGGGGCGGCTCTGGGTGGTCGAGCATGGCGCGCGCGGCGGGGACGAGGTCAACCTTGTGAAGCGCGGCGCGAATTACGGCTGGCCGGTGATCGCCTATGGCCGACATTACTCGGGCGCGCGGATCGGTGAGGGAACGCACAAGGACGGGATGGAGCAGCCCGTGCATTATTGGGATCCCTCCATCGCGCCTTCTGGGATGGTGATCTATTCGGGCAAGCTCTGGCCCGAGTGGCGCGGACAGATTTTTGTCGGCTCACTCAAGTTCGGGATGATCTCGCGGCTGGCCGGATCGCCGCTGACGGAGGCCGAGCGGCTGAGATCGCCCGAGACCGCGCGTGTGCGCGACATCCGCGAGGCCCCCGATGGCAGCCTCTGGTTCCTGAGCGTGGGCAATGGCGCGGCCTACCGGATCACGCCCTGAAAGCCAGAGGCCGGCGCTTTTGCTGTTCTCGCCGCCCGGCTCAGCCCTGCGCGGGTTTCGGCTCGGCCGGTTTTGGGGCGGGGGGGATTGGCGCCGCGGCCTGTGCGGCGGGTTTCTGAGCGGCCTTGTTGCCGGCAAGCGGATCCTCCTGCCGTTGCACGGAGCCCTCGAAATGCGCGCCCGATTCGATGGCGATGGTCTTGTGGATGATGTCGCCCTCGACCCGTGCGGTGGACGTGAGGCGCACCTTGAGGCCCCGCACCCGGCCCACGACCCGGCCATTTATCACCACGTCATCGGCGATCACCTCGCCCTTGACGGTCGCGCCTTCGCCCACGGTCAGCAGGTGCGCGCGGATATCGCCCTCGAGCGTGCCCTCCACCTGGATGTCGCCGGTGCTGCGCAAGTTGCCCTGAACATGCAGGTCAGCCGAGAGCACCGAGGCCGGCGGCTTGCTCTTGGGTGCCGCGGGCCGGTAATCCGTGCCCGCATCGGGATGCGCCGCGTCGAGACGGTTCGCAGGGGCCGCTTTCGGCTCGGCGGTTTTTGGGGCAGGTTCGTTGATCTTGCTCTTAGAAAACATCTCTGGCAGCCTTGATATAGGTCATTGGGTTGATCGGGTTGCCGTTCACACGCACTTCGTAGTGCAAATGAGTGCCGGTGGAACGTCCTGTATTGCCCATATCACCAATCCTGTCCCCGCGCGAGACCCTTTGGCCGGGCTTCACGCGGATTCTGGACATATGGGCGTAACGGGTCTCTATGCCGAAGGCGTGCTCTATCTTGACGAGTTGGCCGTAGCCGGCAAGCCAGCCCGCATGGCTGACCACGCCATCGGCGGTGGCATGGATCGGTGTGCCGTGCGCGGCGGCGAAATCGGTTCCGGAATGGAGCCGCCCCCAGCGGGTGCCGAAGCCCGAAGTGTAGCGGAAACCGCCCTTGACGGGCAGGGCGAGCGGCACCTTTTCGGCCGCGAGACGATAGAGGTTCAACTCATCCAGCCGGTTGAGGATGCGGCCCGCGCGCTCGGCCTCGGGCGTCACTTCGCCCCGCGTCGAGAGCGAGACCGGCATGAGCGGTCCGCCGCGCCCCGAATAGCCGCGCCGCACCGTGCTGATAAGCCGGTCAGGGTCAAGCCCCGCATTGCGGAACATCCGCTCGAGCGGCTCGACCGAGATGGTCATGGCATCCTCGAGCTCGCTGAAGATCTCGGCATTGCGTTCGTTGACGAGGCGCAGCTCATAGGCCATCTCCTCGGCCTGGCGCAGCGCCGCCTCGGCATCGGCCAGCGTCTGGTCGCGTTCGCGTGCCGCATCGGCAAGCGCCGCCGAGAGGAAATCAACCGTCGCATCGCCCGCCCCGTTGCCGTCCGCCTCGGGCAGCACGCCGCCCTCCGCGAGCGCGGTGGCAAGGCGCATGGCCTCTTTCGCCGCGGCCTCGCGCTCGGTCATGGTGCGGCGCAGCGTGCTCTGGATCACCTCGATGCCGGCCTCAAGCTCGCCGCGCCGGGTCTCGGAGCGCAGAAGCTCCGATTGCATGTCGGAGATTTGCGCCAATGCCGACGAGAACCGCTGCTGCGCCGCCAGCGCCTCCTGCGCGCGCTTGTCGCGCTCGGCGGCAAGCGCGTTGAGGCGATTCTCATAGGCGTGCAGGTCGCGCCTGGCCTGTTCGCGGAAATTCCCCGCGCCGATGGACTCCATCGCCACGATCGAGGTGGCGACAATCGCCCAGCCGACGATGGCCGTGATCCCGGCGACGGCAATCAGTTGCGTCGCGGGGCGCAGCCGGATGAAGCGCGTATCCCTGTCCGAGCGCAGGAAGACCCGGCGTTCGGGAAAATGGCGTTCGAGGATGTCATGCAGTCTGATGGCGAAACGTGTGCGCACGCGGATCGGTTTCCTTCCTGTCCTTCCCTGCGACGCTCTTTGCGCGGCGGCAGGCGTCCCGGCGCATGGCTTAACCAGAGCGCACCGGGGGGGCAAGAATTTTGACCCGCCCGGCCCGGCGCACCGGTCAATTCCCGCCGGTGCGGCGGAATCCCGCCGATTCGGTCGGGAAAATGTCGATCTGGAAAGGCGCGATCGCCCCCGGCGTCACGCACATAGCGCGCGCGCCGCCGCGAGCACCTCCTCGGCGTGGTCCGGCACCTTGACCTTGCGCCACTCGCGCACGATGCGCCCCCCGGCGTCGATCAGGAAGGTCGAGCGCTCGATGCCGTGGAATTTCTTGCCATACATGCTCTTTTCCTTCCATACGCCGAAGCGTTCGCACACATCGCCCGCCTCGTCCGACAAAAGCGGCACGCTCAGACCGTGCTTGTCGCGGAATTTCTCGTGGCTGGCCACGCTGTCCCTGGAGATGCCGAAGACCCGCACGCCGAGCGCGTCGAATTCCGGCTTGAGCTTCGAGAAGGCCACGGCCTCTCTGGTGCAACCGGAGGTGTCGTCGCGCGGGTAGAAGAACAGCACCACCGGGGCGCCGCGCAAGGCGGCAAGGTGCACCTCTTCGCCACCGTCGCGCGGCAGGGTGACATCGGGGGCAGGATCGGAGGGGGAAAGATCGGGCCTGTCGGTCATGGAAACCTCTCTTGGGCTTGTGATGCTAAATTGTGAGTTCCATATTAAACCGCGAAAGGCGAGAATAAAGCCATGAGGCAGAGCCGGGGCCGAACCACCGGCCCCAATGGGAAAGATGACCGGAAGCGAGACCCCAGCCCGCAGGCCGCCCGCGCCCCCGCCGGGCGGGCCAAAGCCGCCTTCGCGCGGTCTGTTGCGGTATCTGGGCCAGTTCTGCCTTGGCTGCGCGACCCTGCTTCTGGTGGGCACCGTGGCACTGGTGGCGGTGCTGGCGGCGGGGGTTGGCGCGCCGGGCTGGCTGCGCGACCGCGTGGCAGAGCAGATCGGCGCGGCGCTGCCCGGGCATCGGCTGGAGTTTCAGGCGCTCGGGCTGGGCCTGGACGAGGGTATGGCCCCGCGCGTGGCCCTTCGGGGGGTGACGCTGCGCGACGCGGGCGGCACACCGCTCATCGACCTTGCCGCGCTGGAGATCACGCTGTCGCGCGGGTCCCTGCTCGATGGAGACTTCAGGCCGTCGCGGGTGCGACTCGATGGCGGGCGGCTGCTGCTCTGGCGGCGCGGCAATGGCGAATTGTCGGTGGCTTTCGAGGGCGGGGGCGGCGCAGGCCGGCATCCGGCGAGTGACGCGCCGGCGACCGAACAGATCGGCGCGATGCTGGCGCAGCCCGTGCTTGCGGCGCTGCGCGAGGTGCGCGCCGACAATATCTCGTTGCGCTTCGAGGATGCGCGCTCGGGGCTGGTATGGACCGGGGATGGCGGGCAGGTGCGGTTGACGCGCGAGGGTGACAGCCTTGCGCTGCGCGGCAATGTGACCGTGCTTGGCGCGCGTGGCTATGCCAGTTCTCTGGAGGTGACCTATTCGGGTCGGATAGGGAGTGCGGCGGCCGGCATCGGTATTCTCTTCGAGGACTGGCCCGCGCGCGAGATCGCGGGGCAATCCCCGGCGCTGGCCTGGCTCGGCGCATTGGAGGCGCCGATTTCCGGCGCGGTGCGCGCCGGGGTCGATGGCGACGGGCGGCTCGGGCGGCTGAGCGCCACGCTTCGGATCGGCGCGGGCGCGCTGCGCCCCAATCCCGCGACGGCCCCGATCCCCTTCAGGTCGGCGCGCAGCTATCTCACCTATGACCCGCAAACGCAGGAGATCACCTTTGATGAGCTGTCGGTCGCGAGCGAGTGGGGCAGCGCCCGCGCCGAGGGGCGCGCGCGGCTCATCGGCATGGAGACCGGCTGGCCAAGTGGGCTTGCGGCGCAGATCCGGCTGGGCGAGATCGCGGCCAACCCGGCGGGGCTTTACCCCGAGCCGGTGATCTTCGAGGGGGCGGGGGCCGATCTGCGGCTTGATTTCGCGCCCTTCGCGCTTGATGTCGGCGATCTTCGGCTGCGCGATCAGGAGCAGGTGCTGCGCCTCAAGGGACGTGCGCGCGCCGATCCGGCGGGCTGGTCTTTGGTGGTCGAGGGGCGGATGGACGCGATCGCGCCCGAGCGGCTGCTTGCGCTCTGGCCGCGCACGGTCAAGGACAAGACGCGGGCCTGGCTTGCCGAGAACGTGCTGGCGGCGCGGCTGAGCGATATCCAGGTGGCGCTGCGCGTGACGCCGGACGCGCCGCCCGACGCCTTTCTGGGCTTCGACTTCGCCGATTTATCGACCGTCTATGTGCGCGATGTTCCCCCGATCGAGGGCGCGGCCGGCCATGGCTCGATCCGCGACAACCGGCTCGCCGTCTTTGCCGAGCGCGGGCATGTTACCCCGGCACTGGGTGGCCCTCTCGATATCTCGGGCACATCGTTCATCATCCCCGATCTGCGGATCAAGGAACCCCCGGCACAGGCGCATCTGCGGGTGCGCGGTTCGATCACCGGCGCGCTGGCGCTGCTCGACGCGCCGCGCTTCCGGTTTCTGGAAAAGGCCGGACGCGAGGCGACGCTGGCCGAGGGAAACGCGGAGCTTGCCGGGCGGCTCGATCTGCTGCTCAAGAAGGACCTGACGCCCGAGGAGGTGGCCTTTGACGTCGCGGGCACGCTGTCGGCGGTGCGCAGCGAAACGCTGGTCGCGGGGCGGGTTCTGAGCGCCGACACGCTCGACATCGCGGCGGACAATACCGGGATCGAGATTGCCGGACAGGCGCGGCTGGGCCGGGTGCCGTTTTCGGGCGCGTGGCTGATGCCGCTTGGTCCCGGCACCGCAGGCGAAAGCCGCGTGCGCGGCACGGTGGAGCTTTCGCAAGCCTTTGTCGATGAATTCAGGATCGGCCTGCCGCCCGGCGCCGTCTCGGGGCGCGGGCGGGGCGTGGTCGAGATCGCGCTGCCCAAGGTCGGCGCGGGGCAGTTGGCGCTGACCTCTGATCTTGCGGGGCTGGGGCTGCGCATCCCCGAGCTTGACTGGGCGCTGTCGCAAGCGGCCACCGGCCGGCTTGACGTCACCGCCACCCTCGGCACGCCGCCGCAGATCGACACGCTGGCCATCGACGCCGGCGGGCTGCGCGCGCGCGGCGAGGTGCGGCTTGCCCCGCAGGGCACGCTCGAGGCGGCGCGTTTCACCCGGTTTGAACTGGGCGACTGGCTCGATACGCAGGTGGCCCTGATCGGGCGCGGGGCCAATGCCACGCCGGCGATCGAGGTGACGGGCGGGCGCGTCGATCTGCGGCGCGGGTCTTTTGGCGGGGGCGCCGGCGAGGGGGGCGGCCCGGTCCGGCTGCGCCTTGACGAATTGCGTATCACCGACAGCATCGCGCTCACCGGGTTTCGCGCCGATCTCGATACGCGCGGCGGGGCGCAGGGCCGCTTTGTGGCACAGGTGAACGGCAAGGCCGAGATCACCGGCGACATCGTGCCGATGGCCGGGCGCAGTTCGTTTCGCATCCGCGCGCAGAACGCGGGCGCGCTGCTGTCGGCGGCGAACATATTGCAGGACGGGCGCGACGGTGCACTGGACCTGTCGCTCAGACCCGCACCGGACGAGGGCAGTTATGACGGGGTGCTCACCATCAAGCAGATCCGTATCAAGAGCATGCCCGCCCTCGCGGCGCTTCTCAACGCGGTCAGCATCGTGGGCCTTCTCGAACAACTCAACGGGCAGGGGCTGCATTTCGGCGAGGTGGCAGCGCGGTTTCGCCTGACGCCCGGGCGCCTCACGCTGCTTGAGGGAAGTGCTGTTGGTGCATCCGTCGGCATTTCCATGGACGGGTTTTATGATCTGACGCGCAAACAGATGGACATGCAGGGCGTGCTATCGCCGGTCTATGTGCTCAACGCCATCGGCGGGGTTCTGACGCCGCGGCGCGGCGAGGGGCTGATCGGTTTCAACTTCACGCTGCGCGGGGCGGTTGACAATCCGGCGGTGGCGGTCAATCCCCTCTCGGTGCTGACGCCCGGCTTCCTGCGCGAGATGTTCCGGCGCCCCGCGCCGCAGGTTGACGGCGCCCCGCCGGCCGTCTCGGGCCAGGGCGCCGCGCCGCCGCGCCGCTTCGAGGGAACTGACCGATGAAGCTCTGCGATTTCGATTTCGACCTGCCCGAGGCGCTGATTGCCACGCGGCCCGCCCGTCCGCGCCGCGCCGCGCGCCTGCTGGTGGCCGAGGGCGACGCGCTGACCGACAGCTCGGTGGCCGATCTGGGAAACTGGCTGCGCGCCGGCGACCGGCTGGTGCTCAACGACACCAGGGTGATTCCCGCGCGTCTTTCGGGGCGGCGCGCGCGCGCGGGCGGGCAGGGCGCGCGGATCGAGGTGACGCTGCTGGAGCCGCAGGCGGATGGCACGTGGTCGGCGCTGGTCAAACCGCTGAGAAAACTGCGCGAGGGCGAGGCGGTGGTGTTTTCCGACACGCTCTCGGCCGTGCTCGAGGGGCGCGAGGCGGGGCGGGCGCGGCTGCGCTTCAACCTCGAGGGCGCGGATTTCGACGCCGCGCTCGATGCTGCGGGCGCGATGCCGCTGCCGCCCTATATCGCCACGCGCCGCCCCGCCGATGACCGCGACCGCGAGGATTATCAGACCGTCTGGGCGCGCCGTCCCGGTGCCGTGGCCGCACCGACCGCGTCCTTGCATTTCGACGAGGTGGTGCTGGCCGATCTGGCCGCGCGCGGCGTCGGCTTCAGCCATGTCACGCTGCATGTCGGGGCGGGCACCTTCCTGCCGGTCAAGGTCGAGGACATCACCACCCACAGGATGCACGCCGAATGGGGCGAGGTGAGCGCGCGGGCCGCCGCCGAGATTGCCGCGACCAAGGCCGCAGGCGGCCGCGTGATCCCGGTGGGAACCACCGCGCTGCGCCTGATCGAAACGGCGGCACGCGCCACCGGCAAGGTCAGGCCCTGGCAGGGCGAAACGGACATCTTCATCTATCCCGGTTTCGAGTTTCGCGTCACCGATGCGCTGATGACCAATTTTCATCTGCCGAAATCGACGCTGATGATGCTCGTCTCGGCGCTGATGGGATCGGCGCGCATCCGCGCCATCTATGCCCATGCCATCGCCGGGCGGTATCGTTTCTTTTCCTACGGGGACGCCTCGCTGTTGATCCCGGCGTGAAACCCTGACAGGCGATAGGCGCGCGACAGGCTGAGTCGCACATGGCCAGGACGCCGCCGCGCGAGGCGGGACAGCGGCAGGAGAACGCGATGCTTCAGATCCTTTCAAGTGCCTGGGCACTGCTTCTGGGGATGATGCTGTTGCAGGTCGGCAACGGGATGCAGGGCACACTTCTGGGTATCCGTGGCGCGCTCGAGGGTTTTTCCACCTTCGAGATGTCGGTGGTCATGTCGGCCTATTTCGTGGGCTTCCTCTTTGGCTCGCGCATGGCGCCCGAGATGATCCGCCGGGTGGGGCATGTGCGGGTCTTTGCCGCGCTCGGCTCGATGATCTCGGCGGTGCTGATCCTCTATGCCACGGTGACCGAGCCTTGGGCCTGGGCCCTGGGCCGGGTGCTGATCGGGTTCTGCTTCTCGGGGGTCTATGTCACCGCCGAAAGCTGGCTAAACAATGCCGCCAGCAATGCCACGCGCGGCAAGGCGCTGTCGCTTTACATGATCGTGCAGATGGTGGGGATCGTCTCGGCGCAGGGGGTGCTCGTGCTGGCCGATCCGTCGGGCTATGTGCTCTTCGTCATTCCCTCGGTGCTGGTGTCACTGGCCTTCGCGCCCATTCTTCTGTCGGTCAGCCCGACCCCCGGCTTCGATTCGACCAAGCCGCTCTCGCTGCGCCGGATCATGGAAATCTCGCCCCTGGGCTGCGTCGGGATGCTGCTGACCGGCGGGGTCTTTGCCGCGCAGTTCAGCATGGCCGCCGTCTATGGGGCCGAGGCGGGGCTGAACGTGGGGCAGATCTCGGCCTTCGTGGCCGCCTTTTATATCGGCGCGCTGCTGGCGCAATATCCGCTGGGCTGGCTGTCGGACCGGATGGACCGGCGCAAGCTGATTGCCGGCGCGTCGCTGGTCACCGCGCTTGGCGCGGCGCTGGGGATGGTCTCGGCGGGGGATTTCCGGCTGTTGCTGGCGGCGGCCTTTCTTGTGGGCGGGTCGTCGAACCCGCTCTATTCTCTGCTGATCGCCTATACCAACGACTTTCTGGATCATGACGACATGGCCGCGGCGGCGGGCGGCATGGTGTTCATCAACGGGCTGGGCGCGATTGCCGGGCCGCTGATGGTGGGCTGGATGATGGGGGTGATGGGGCCATCGGGCTATTTTCTCTATATCGCCGTGCTGATGGCCGCGCTCGTGGTCTATGCGCTTTACCGCATGACGCAGCGCGCGGCCCCCTTGCCCACGCAGACCGACAGTTACACGCCGGTGTCCCCCTCGTCCTCGCCCATGGCGGTGGAATTTGCTCAGGAAATTGCCATCGTGGCGGCGCAGGAGGCCGAAGAACCCGCCAAAAGCGACGAATCATGACCCTTTTGAAGTATCATTTTACCAAGAAATACCTAAGTTAAGGTGTAGCATGAAGTTATAGTGACTGGGAAAGTGAGGAGTATCCCATGGTGTCGCCCGATGACGTGTTGCGCTTCTGGCTTGATGAGGTCGGACCGAAGGGCTGGTATGAGGCAGATGAGGCGCTCGATGGGCAGATCCGGGCGCGGTTTCTCGATGCCTGGGAAAATGCCCGGGATGGCGCGTATGCCATGTGGCTGACCCACCCCTCGGGAACGCTGGCCTATCTCGTGCTCACCGATCAGTTCCCGCGCAACATGTTCCGCGGCGAGGCGCGCGCCTTCGAGACCGACCGCGCGGCGCTTGCGGCGGCGAAGGTGGCGATCAACCGCGGTTGGGATCTGAAGATCGACGAGCCCGCGCGGCAGTTCTTCTACCTGCCGCTCATGCATTCGGAGAACCTGTGCGATCAGGAACGCTGTGTGCGCCTGATCTGCGAGCGGATGCCCGACCACGGGCCGGGCAACCTGCTACATGCCCGCGCGCATCGAGAGGTGATCCGCCGCTTCGGGCGTTTCCCCCATCGCAACGCCGCCCTTGGCCGCGCCTCGACCGAGGCGGAACGCGCCTTCGAGGATGATGGCGGCTATGGCGCGCTTGTCCGGCAGGCGCAAATGGCCGCCTGAGCGGCTCTGCATCCCGCATCTGGTTAATTTTCGGGCGCGCGCCGTGTGCGGGCGTTGTGATATTTCGGAAAACAGTCCAATACTGAAGCGATTTCCGGGGGTATGGAGGGCCGCATGGCACCGCAAAGCTATGACATGATCGTGATCGGCGCCGGGCCGGGGGGCTATGTCGCCGCCATCCGGGGCGCACAGCTTGGTCTCAGGGTGGCCATCGTCGAGCGCGAGCATATGGGCGGCATCTGCCTCAACTGGGGCTGCATCCCGACCAAGGCGATGCTGCGCTCGGCAGAGGTGTTCCACCTGATGCAGCGCGCCGGCGAATTCGGATTGAAGGCCGAGGGCATCGGCTACGATCTCGATGCGGTGGTGAAACGCTCGCGCAATGTGGCCAAGCAGTTGAGCGGCGGTGTCGCGCATCTTATGAAGAAGAACAAGGTCACCGTGGTGATGGGCGCGGCAACCGTCCCGGCCAAGGGCCGCGTCAGTGTCAAGACCGACAAGGGCACCGAGGAACTGGAGGCCAGGCATATCGTGCTGGCCACCGGCGCGCGCGCGCGCGAATTGCCGGGGCTGGAGGCCGACGGCGATCGCGTCTGGACCTACAAGCACGCGCTGGTGCCGCCCCGGATGCCCAGGAAACTGCTGGTCATCGGCTCGGGGGCCATCGGGATCGAATTTGCCAGTTTCTACAACACGCTCGGCGCCGAGACGACCGTGGTCGAGGTGATGGAGCGCATCCTGCCGGTGGAAGATGCCGAGATTTCGGCCTTTGCCAGGAAATCCTTCAGCAGGCAGGGCATGAAGATCATGGAGAAAGCCATGGTCAGGCGGCTTGACCGCGCCAAAGACAAGGTGACCGCCCATATCGAGGTGGGCGGCAAGGTCGAGACACATGATTTCGATACGGTGATTTCGGCCGTGGGCATCGTCGGCAATACCGAGGGGCTGGGGCTGGACGACCTCGGGGTGAAGGTTGAGCGCAGCCATGTGGTCACCGACGAATTCTGCCGCACCGGCGTTGAGGGGCTTTATGCCATCGGCGACATCGCCGGCGCGCCCTGGCTGGCGCACAAGGCCAGCCACGAGGGCGTGATGGTGGCCGAACTGATCGCGGGCGGCCATCCCCATCCCGTCAAACCCGAGAGCATCGCGGGCTGCACCTATTGCCATCCGCAGGTGGCCAGCGTCGGCCTGACCGAGGCCAGGGCAAAGGAACTGGGCCACGAGATCAAGGTCGGGCGCTTTCCGTTCATCGGCAACGGCAAGGCGATTGCACTTGGCGAGACCGAGGGTATGATCAAGACCGTGTTCGACGCGAAAACCGGAGAACTGCTTGGCGCGCACATGATCGGCGCGGAAGTGACCGAACTCATTCAGGGTTATGTGGTGGGCCGTCAGCTTGAGACCACCGAGGAGGAGTTGATGAGCGCGGTCTTTCCGCATCCCACCCTCAGCGAGATGATGCACGAAAGCGTTCTGGACGCTTACGGGCGCGCGATCCATATCTGACGGGAACCGCGCGCCGCCCCGTTCCCAGGGCGAAAGCCGCAAGAGGGACGGACATGAAACGCATATATCTCGACCACAACGCCACCGCGCCGCTGCGCCCCGAGGCGCGCGCGGCGATGGTGGCTGCGATGGATGTCATCGGCAACCCGTCCTCGGTCCATGCCGAAGGGCGCGCCGCCAGGGCCCTGATCGAGCGCGCGCGCGCGCAGGTGGCGGCGGCGTTGGGGGCCGAGGGGGCGGATGTGATATTCACCTCCGGTGCGACCGAGGCGGCGGCGCTTGCCTGTGCGGGGCGCGGCCTTGTCGGGGCGGGCATCGAGCATGACGCGGTCCGTGCCTGGATCGCGGAGGATCTCGATGTGGACGCAAACGGGCAGGTTCGCGTTCCCGATCCCGCCCGCAGCACGCTGCAACTCGCCAATTCAGAGACCGGCATCATCCAGACCCTGCCGGAGGGCCTTGCCGTCAGCGACATGACGCAAGGTTTCGGCAAGCTGCCGGTGGCGTTCAACTGGTCGGGGGTGCAGATGGCGCTTGTCTCAGCACACAAGCTGGGCGGGCCAAAGGGCATCGGCGCGCTGGTGGTGCGGCGCGGCACCGATGTGACGGCACGGATCAGGGGCGGCGGGCAGGAGATGGGCCGTCGCGCGGGCACCGAGAATGTCATCGGCATCGCGGGATTCGGCGCGGCGGCAGAGGCGGCGGCGCGCGATCTGGCGGTGGGAAGCTGGGCGCGCGTCGAAAAAATTAGAAACATTCTAGAATCCGCTATTGCACAGATTTCTAATGAGACTATTTTTGTCGGGAAAGACTCGCCCCGCCTGCCCAACACAAGCTGCTTCCTGACACCGGGGTGGAAAGGGGAGACGCAGGTCATGGCGCTCGATCTCGCGGGCTTTGCCGTCTCGGCAGGCTCTGCGTGTTCCAGCGGCAAGGTGCAGGCAAGCCGGGTCTTGCAGGCCATGGGCTACGACGTGCCCGCCGCCTCGTCGGCGCTGCGCGTCTCGCTCGGGCTTGAGGTGACAGAGGAAGATGCCCTGCGTTTTGCCGATAGCTGGGCAAGGCTCTGGCAGAGACACCAGGCCAGACTGGCCTGAGAATGGAGTGAGGCAATGGCGGTTGTGGACGAAATGCAGGTCAGGGAAGGCGTCGATCAGGACACGGTCGAGACCGTCCGGCAAGTGGGCAGCGCCTACAAGCACGGCTGGGAAACCGAGATCGAGATGGATTTTGCGCCCATGGGCCTCAGCGAGGATATCGTGCGCCTCATCTCGTCCAAGAACGAAGAGCCTGAGTGGATGACCGAATGGCGCCTCGGGGCCTATCGCCGCTGGCTCCAGATGACGGAACCCGACTGGGCGATGGTCGATTATCCCAAGATCGACTTTCAGAACCAGTATTACTATGCTCGCCCCAAGTCCATGGAGACAAAGCCGAAATCGCTTGACGAGGTCGATCCCAAGTTGCTTGCAACCTATGCAAAGCTGGGCATTCCGCTCAAGGAACAGATGATCCTTGCGGGCGTCGAAGGGGCCGAGGGCATCCCGGCGGAGGGCCGCAAGGTGGCGGTCGATGCGGTCTTTGACAGCGTGAGCGTCGGCACCACCTTTCAGGCCGAGCTGAAGCAGGCGGGTGTGATCTTCTGCTCCATTTCAGAGGCGATCCGCGAGCATCCCGAACTGGTCAGGAAATACCTTGGCTCGGTCGTGCCGGTCTCGGACAATTTCTATGCGACGCTCAATTCGGCGGTGTTCTCGGACGGCTCCTTTGTCTATGTGCCGCCCGGCGTGCGCTGCCCGATGGAGCTGAGCACCTATTTTCGCATCAATGCCGAAAACACCGGCCAGTTCGAGCGCACGCTCATCATCGCCGACAAGGGCGCCTATGTCAGCTATCTTGAGGGCTGCACCGCACCGCAGCGCGATATCAGCCAGCTTCACGCTGCAGTGGTGGAACTTGTGGCGCTCGAGGATGCCGAGATCAAGTATTCCACCGTGCAGAACTGGTATCCCGGCGACGAGAATGGCCGCGGCGGCATCTACAATTTCGTCACCAAGCGCGCCGATTGCCGGGGGGATCGCTCCAAGGTGATGTGGACGCAGGTCGAGACCGGCTCGGCGGTGACGTGGAAATATCCCTCCTGCATCCTGCGCGGGGACGACTCGCAGGGCGAATTCTACTCCATCGCCATCACCAACAATTACCAGCAGGCCGATACCGGCACCAAGATGGTGCATCTGGGCCGCAACACCCGCTCGCGCATCGTCTCGAAAGGCATCAGCGCGGGGCACGCGCAGAATACCTATCGCGGGCTCGTGTCGATGCACCCCAAGGCGAAGAACAGCCGCAACTATACCCAATGCGACAGCCTGCTCATCGGCGACAAATGCGGGGCGCACACGGTGCCCTATATCGAGGTGCGCAACAATTCGTCGCGCGTTGAGCATGAGGCCACCACGTCCAAGGTGGATGACGACCAGCTCTTTTATTGCCGCGCGCGCGGCATGGACGAGGAAGCGGCGGTGGCGCTCGTCGTCAACGGCTTCTGCCGCGAGGTGCTCCAGGCGCTGCCGATGGAATTTGCCATGGAAGCGCAACAGCTTGTGGCGATTTCGCTTGAGGGGTCGGTGGGCTGAGCCCCGCCGCGCGCCGATGTCGGACCCTGACACCATAGCCCGCCCCGAGCTGACCCTGCCCGAGGCCGAGGCCGCCCATCTGCGCGCGGCCTGTGAGGATGCCTCGGCGATCCTCGAATACGGCTCGGGCGGCTCGACGGTGATGGCCGCCGAGATGCCGGGCAAGCGGATCTGGTCGGTCGAGAGCGATGAGGCCTGGGCCGACATGATGCGCGGCTGGCTCACCGCCAACCCGCCCGCGACGGGAACGACGGTCGAGGTGATCTGGGCCGATATCGGCCCGACCGAGGCGTGGGGCCACCCCGCCAACAATAGCGGCTATCTGCGTTATGCGCGCTATCCGCTCGGGGTCTGGGAGCGCGGCGACGTGAGCCCCGATCTGGTCTTGGTGGACGGGCGGTTTCGGATGGGCTGCGCGCTGGCGGCGGCGCTGCACACGCCCGCGCCGCTGCGGCTCTTGTTCGACGACTATGCCCCGCGCCGCCATTACCACCGGATCGAGGAGTTCATCGGCGCGCCGCGCCGGATGGTCGGGCGGATGGCCGAGTTCGAGGTCGCGCCGCTGACGCTCACGCCCCGCGATCTTGCCACCGCAATCGAGATGATGCTGCGGCCCTGACGCCGCCAAGGATACCGGAAAGGACGAAATATGTTGGAAATCAAAAACTTGCACGTCGATCTTGAAGAAGATGACAAGACCATTCTCAAAGGGGTGAACCTGACCGTCCGGGCGGGCGAGGTTCATGCCATCATGGGGCCGAACGGGTCGGGCAAATCGACGCTGTCTTATGTCCTGTCGGGTCGCGGCGGCTATAAGGTCACCGAAGGCTCGGCCACGCTTGACGGCGAAAGCCTTCTGGAGATGGAACCCGAGGACCGCGCCGCGGCCGGGCTTTTCCTTGCTTTCCAATACCCGGTGGAAATCCCCGGCGTGGGCAACATGACCTTTCTGCGCACGGCAGTGAACTCACAGCGCAAGGCGCGCGGAGAGCCGGAAATCAGCGCCACCGATTTTCTCAAGCTGGTCCGCGAAAAGGCCAGGGCGCTCAAGATCGACGCCGAGATGCTCAAGCGTCCGGTCAATGTGGGCTTTTCCGGCGGCGAGAAAAAGCGCAACGAAATTCTGCAGATGGCAATTTTGCAGCCGCGCCTCGCCGTGCTCGACGAGACCGATTCCGGCCTCGACATCGACGCGCTCAAGACCGTGTCGGAAGGCGTCAACCGGCTGCGTTCGCCCGAGCGTTCGATGATCGTCATCACGCATTACCNNATCCTCGACGAGACCGATTCGGGGCTCGATGTGGACGCGATGAAGCTGGTGTCCGATGGCGTGAACGCGCTGCGCGACGCGGGGCGTGGTTTCCTCGTCATCACGCATTATCAACGGCTTCTGGATCATATCGTGCCCGATGTGGTGCATATCATGTCCGACGGCCGGATCATCAGGACGGGTGGGGCCGAGCTTGCGCTCGAGGTCGAGAAGAACGGCTATGCCGATATCGCGGCGGAGGTGGTGTGATGGCGGCCCCGCAGACCAAGGAGACCCCGATGCCGCTGGCGCGCCCGCTGCCCGAGGGTGGCGTCTGGATCACCGCCGCGCGCAAGGCGGCGCAGGCGCGGCTGGCGGAAATGGGCCTGCCTGGGCGGCGGGACGAATACTGGAAATTCACGAAGCCAGACAGCCTGATCGCGTCTGATGCCCCGCGCGCGGTGTTGTATCAGGGTGAGGTGCCGGAGGTGTTCGACACGGTGGACAGGCTGCGCATCGTTTTCGTTGACGGTGTCTTTGACCCGGAGGCAAGCGACGACCTGGCGCTCAACGCCGTGCGGATCGAGCGGCTGGCCGATGTCGCGGCGCAGGATATCCACTGGGCGCGCGATCTTTACGGCACGCTCGAGGCGCGCGGGCAGGACCCGGTGCCGCGCCCGCTGGCCGCGCTCAACACCGCACAGGCGCGCGATGGCGTGCTGATCCATGTGACGGGGCGCGCCTCCAGGCTGATTCATCTTGTTTATGTCCATGAATCAGAGACTTCCGATGCGATCCTGCATCATTGCATCCGGCTTGACGAGGGGGCCGAGCTGACCCTTCTCGAAACCGGCCCGGCCGCCGCGCGGTTCAACAAGGTGATCGAGGTGGACCTGGCCGGGCGCGCCGCGTTTCACCACCTGTGCATCCAGGGGCCCGACCACGAGCGCCGCGCGATCACCCATCTTTTTGCCCGCCTTGCACGGGAGGCGGTGTTCAAGACCTTTACCCTTACTGCCAATGGCGTGCTGACCCGCAACGAATGCGTGATCGAGATTGCGGGCGATGACGCCAGCGCCCATGTCGCGGGCGCGGCGATAGGGAGGGGCGATTTTCACCATGACGACACGGTGTTCATCACCCATGACGCGCTGCGTGGCGAGAGCCGTCAGGTCTTCAAGAAGGTGCTCGGCAGCGGCGCGACCGGGGTGTTTCAGGGCAAGATCCTGGTCAGGCCCGGCGCGCAGAAAACCGATGGCTACCAGATCAGCCAGGCACTGCTTCTCGATGAGGACAGCCAGTTCCTTGCCAAGCCCGAGCTGGAGATCCACGCCGATGACGTCGCCTGTTCGCACGGCTCGACCTCGGGCGCGATCGACGAGGATGCGCTGTATTACCTGCGCGCGCGCGGCATCCCGAGGCCGATCGCTACCGATCTGATGGTGGTCTCGTTCGTGGCCGAGGCGGTGGCCGAGATCGCCGACGAAGGGCTGCGTGACGAAATCATCGGGCATTTCGAAGCCTGGCTGGAGCGGCGGCACGGCTGATGCCTGTCAGCCGCGATATCGTCGCCACCTATCGCGGCCCGCGCCGGGTGGTGGCGCGGCTTCTGGCCATGGGGGTGCGCGAGGATCGCGCGCTGGCGCTGCTGATGGGGGGCTGTGCGCTGGTATTCGTGGCGCAATGGCCGCGTCTGGCACGAGAGGCGCATCTGGCGGGCGAGGCGCTCAATCCGCGCCTGGCGGGGGCGCTTCTGGGCTGGATGGTGATTGCGCCGCTGATGTTCTACGGGCTGGCCTTTCTCAGCCAGCTTGTCGCCCGGCTGCTCGGCGGACGGGTGACGGGCTATGGCGCGCGAATCGCGCTGTTCTGGGCCTTTCTCGCCGCATCGCCGCTGCTGCTGTTGCATGGGCTGGTGGCCGGGTTCATCGGTCCCGGCGCGGGGCTGACCGTCGTCGGCGCGATCTGGTGTGGCGTTTTCCTGTGGTTCTGGCTATCGGGGCTGGGTGAGGCAGGATGGAGCGGGCGATGAACGGCGCGGATTTCCGGGCACTGGTGCGACAGACCCTGTTCGAGCCGCGCGCGGCGGCCGCGCGTATCCTGGCGCTGCGTGTGCCGCGGGAGGGCTGGTGGCTGGGGCTGGCGCTGATGTCGGTGCTCAACACGCTGGTCTATTCGCTGTCCGTCGCCATGAGCCCGCCCCCCGACCCGATGGCCGTGGACATGATGGGCCCGGCCTTTCACATGCCGGTTGTCTTCGCGCTGATGCTCTTTGGCGCGCTTGCCTTCACGGTGCTGGCGCTTGCCCATGTGGGGCGGTTCCTGGGCGGGCAGGGCGGCGTTGGCGATCTTCTGGCGCTGCTCACATGGATGCAGGTGTTGCGCCTGCTGGTGCAACTGGTGGTCGTTGTGCTGGCGCTGGTGGCACCGGCAGTTGGCGCGCTTGTGGTGTTGGTGGCGGCGGTCTGGGGGAGCGTGATCCTGATGGTCTTTGTCGATGTGGCGCACGGGTTCGGCAGCCTGTTTCGCGCGGCGGGCGCGATGCTGGCCTCGGTCGTGGTGCTGGCGGTGGCGCTCAGCGTGCTCCTCAGCCTGATTGGCGTGACCATGATCGGAGGGATGTGAGCCATGTATGATGTCGCAAGGATCCGGGCGGATTTCCCGATACTCGCGCGAGAGGTGAACGGCAGGCCGCTGGTTTATCTCGACAACGGCGCCTCGGCGCAAAAGCCGCGTGCCGTGATCGAGGCGATCACACGGGCCTATTCCCAAGAATATGCCAATGTTCACAGGGGCCTGCATTACCTTTCCAATGTGGCCACCGAGAAATACGAGGCCGTGCGCGGCATCATCGCGCGCTTTCTGGGCGTGGCGGACGAGCGGCAGATCGTGCTCAATTCCGGCACCACCGAGGGAATCAACATGGTCGCCTATGGCTGGGCCATGCCGCGCATGGCGGCGGGCGACGAGATCGTGCTGTCGGTCATGGAGCATCACGCCAATATCGTGCCGTGGCATTTCCTGCGAGAGCGGCAGGGGGTCGTGCTGAAATGGGTCGATGTGGACGCGACCGGCTATCTCGATCCGCAAAAGGTCATCGACGCCATCGGTCCAAGGACAAAACTTGTCGCGATTACTCACCTTTCCAATGTTTTGGGAACCATTGTTGATGTTAAATCCATCTGTGATGCGGCGCGCCGCAAGGGGGTTCCCGTGCTGGTCGATGGCTCTCAGGCGGCGGTGCACATGCCGGTGAACCTTGACGAGATGGGCTGCGATTTCTACGCCATCACCGGCCACAAGCTATATGGGCCGTCCGGCTCTGGCGCGATTTTCGTGCGGAGTGACCGCATGGCCGAGATGCGCCCGTTCATGGGCGGCGGCGACATGATCCGGGAGGTGTCCAAGGAGGCGGTGATCTATAACGACCCGCCGATGAAATTCGAGGCCGGCACGCCCGGAATCGTGCAGACGATCGGGCTTGGCGTCGCGCTCGACTACATGATGGTTGTCGGGATGGAGGCGATTTTCGCCCATGAGGCCGATCTTGCGCAGTATGCGCGCACGCGGCTCTCGGGGCTGGACTGGCTCAGCCTTCAGGGCACGACCGAGGACAAGGCCGCGATCTTTTCCTTCACCATGCAAGGCGCGGCGCACGCGCATGACATATCGACCATCCTCGACAAGAAGGGCATCGCGGTGCGCGCGGGTCATCACTGCGCCGGGCCGCTGATGGAGCATCTGGGCGTGTCGGCCACCTGCCGCGCCTCATTCGGGATGTATAACACGCGGGCCGAAGTGGATAAACTGGTCGAGGGTCTCGAACTGGCGCATGACCTTCTGGGCTGACGCGCCAGGCTTGCGCCCGGCTCGAGGCGGGGGCGGGCCGGAAATATTGGCTGCGGGCACTGATGCGGTTTGGCCGGGCAGGTGGCGGCGGATCATCAAATGAGGTTGCAAGAGGGCAACAGGCTTCGTATCCGATAAGTTGGAGCGGGTGTGGCGAAACTGGTAGACGNNTTCAAGTCCCTCCACCCGCACCATTATGATTCTACAGTGGTTTCTTGAATTTTGTCACCTTGGCCTCGTATTGCTCAACCTTGGGTTTCGCAGCTTCTTGTTGAAGACCCTCGCACGGATACGCGCCTGGAACGCCGAGCATGGCCCCGAACAGGAAGTCATTTTCCGGCAGGTCCGCACGCCGGGCAAGATGGGCCTGCCGGATTTCACCGCCATGGGCAAACTGGGCGTGACCGTGGCCGGTGAGGTAGATAGGTTGATTGCGATGGTTGGTAGACTTCACCCAACCGCCCATGTCGCGGAAATCGCGTTCGGTGCAACGTCGCTGCGCGATTAACGATTGGGCGGCTTCGGCGAACGCGGTTCGGTATCGCGCAAAGTCGTCGGACCCTGCTAGCAATGCTTCAATCCCCGCTGCACCCGCAGCCGGATCAGGCGGGCGGGTTTCCGATAGGTAGGCAGTCGAAACCCATTCGGCGAACTGACCTTCGGTAATGCCGTTTGCAGGGTCACAGGCTGCGTTGCCCGTATCGACGTATTCACTTCGACCGCCAACCCACGACGCGTCGTAGGGCTGTGTTATCCGCGCCCAACGGTCGCGTTGTTCATGCACGGTCACGCCTTCGCGGAAGAACAATTGCCCGACGACACCGCAGCTATCCGACGGACATGTGCGGCGGTTCAACCGTTCGGACGTAGCCCAAAGCCGTTTCGTCGCCTTCTGGCGCAGCCCACGGGCGTTCATTCACTTCCGGCATGGCGGTTTCCGCCGTTTCCGGCGATGGTCCGGTCACACCGATAAGAACGAAGCACCCGACAGAGGACGCCAAAGCAACCCACCGGCTCTTGAACGGCTTGAAAGCGTAGATCACCCCGGCCAACGATACGATTGACGCAAGAGCCAATATCAAAACAATCATAGAAATTCCCTCCAAGCCCTTATCCTCTTTAGCGATTCAATGCCGTGAGCCTAACACGGATAACGTGCTTGTGTGGCGTTTTCCGGGCGAAGCTGGAAAGCACCCAATCGGGCAGCGTGCGACTTGAGATCACGTCTTCGTGAGCGTTTGGCAGGGCTTCCGGGGTCGTTTGGTGCCCGTCCAATCCTTAGACAATGCTTGGGCAAAACGGGAAGTTTTGTAATTTATCCAGTAAAAACAGCATGTTACAAGGATAAGTGGCAGCCCGTAGGGGAATCGAACCCCTCTTTCCAGGTTGAAAACCTGGCGTCCTAACCGATAGACGAACGGGCCATGCGGTGCGCTGACGCTGATTATGAAAATCCATGCGAAGGTGCAAGGGCAATTTTCAAATAACTCGGGCCACGCACGCGATACGATCCGGTTTGGGGTGTAACGCAGCTTGCGTCGGCGTTTCGGGGATCTCTGGCGCGGGGTTTGTCAGCTTGCTGACCCGGCCGGTTCAAAGGGCGAAGCACCTCTTTGCCACGCCGCTCTGGCTGGGTAAGGTGAGTTGAGAATAATCCAGTGAAGGGGCAGCCATGATTCCCGGCATCAGCGCGCGACGGCGATTCAAGGATCTCAACGAGCAGGAAATCCTCGCGCTTGCGATCTCGTCCGAGGAGGATGACGCGCGGATCTACCGCTCCTATGCCGAGATGCTTCGTGCCGATTATCCCGATACGGCGGCGGTTTTCGATGGCATGGCAAGGGAAGAGGACGAGCACCGCCAGCGCCTGATCGAGTTGCACCGGGCCCGTTTCGGCGAGGTTATCCCGCTGATCAGGCGCGAGCATGTCGCGGGCTTTTATGCGCGCCGGCCCGTCTGGCTGGTGGAAAACCTCGGGATCGAGCGCATCAGGGCCGAGGCCGAGGCCATGGAGCGCGCCGCCGAAGCGTTTTATCTCAGGGCCGCGCAGGCCAGTCAGGACGCCGCCACGCGCAAGCTGCTGGGCGATCTCGCCGCCGCAGAGGCGGGGCATCAGGTGCGCGCGGGAGAGCTGGAAGAAGAGCATCTCGACGGTGACGCGCGCGAACGCGAGGATCGCAAGGCGCATCGCCAGTTCGTGCTGACCTGGGTGCAGCCGGGGCTGGCCGGGTTGATGGATGGTTCGGTCTCGACGCTGGCACCGATCTTTGCCACGGCCTTTGCCACCCAGGACACATGGACGACCTTCCTTGTCGGCATGGCGGCGAGCGTGGGGGCGGGGATCTCGATGGGATTCACCGAGGCGGCGAGCGATGACGGCGAACTGTCCGGGCGCGGCAGCCCGGTCAAGCGCGGCTTTGCCTCGGGGATCATGACCACCCTGGGCGGGCTGGGGCACGCGCTGCCCTATCTCATCGCCGATTTCTGGACCGCCACGATCATTGCCTTCATCGTGGTTTTCGTCGAACTGTGGGCGATCGTGTGGATCCAGAGCCGTTTCATGGACACGCCGTTCCTGCGCGCCACCTTTCAGGTGGTGCTGGGCGGTGCGCTGGTCTTTGCCGCGGGCGTGTTGATCGGCGGCGGGTAGGGGCAGCGGCACAGCGGAGCACTGCCCGACAGCCCTGAGCGTTGCCCCCTCACTCCGCAGGGATCGCCTCCGGTGCTACGCCCAGCGGATGCGCGAGTTTGTCGAGCATCTCACGCGGGCAAATCTGCACGAAATGCGGCAATTCCTGGTCCCAGTAGCGCAAGATGTCCTGCGCGCGGCGCGAGCCGGTCTCGGCGAGGTGGCGCTCGATCAGGTCTTTCAGCTCCGCCTCCCAATGCGCCACGGTAACCTTGCAGGCGACCACCGTCTCGCCGTTCACGAGCGCCCGCGCGCGACCCTCGGGATCATGGATATAGGCCATGCCCCCGGTCATGCCCGCGCCGAAATTGGCGCCGATCTCGCCCAGGATCACCGCAACGCCCCCGGTCATGTATTCGCAGCCGTTGCTGCCGCAGCCCTCGACCACCACTTTGGCACCCGAATTGCGCACGGCAAACCGCTCGCCCGCGCGTCCTGCGGCAAAGAGATAGCCGTCGGTCGCGCCATAGAGCACCGTGTTGCCGATGATCGTGTTTTCATGCGCGATCAGCGGGCTTGCCATCGGCGGGCGCACCACGATGGTGGCCCCCGACAGGCCCTTGCCGACGTAATCGTTGGCATCGCCCGCGACCTCGAGCTTGAGCCCCGGCGCGGCGAAGGCGCCAAGGCTCTGCCCCGCGCTGCCTGTCAGCTTCACCGTCAGGTGATCGGGTTGCAGGCTGTTGCGCATCCCGAAGCGCCGCACGATATGGCTCGACACGCGCGTGCCCACCGAGCGATGCGTGTTCTGCACAGTGTAATGCAACTGCATCTTCTCGCCATCGTTGAGAAACCGCGCCGCGTCGCGGACGATTTCGGCATCGAGCGTGTCGGGCACCTCGTTGCGCGGGCGCATACGGTCGAACCGCTGCCGCCCGGCGGCGCCCACGGTAATCAGCATCGGGTTGAGGTCGAGATCGTCGAGATGCGCCGAGCCGCGGCTCACCTGCGTCAGCAAGTCCGCCCGTCCGATTACCTCGTCGAGCGACCGCGCGCCGATCGAGGCCAGAACCTCGCGCACTTCCTGCGCGTAGAAGGTGATGAGGTTCACCACCTTCTCGGCCGTGCCGGTGAACTTCTCGCGCAACGCCTCGTCCTGGGTGCAGACGCCGACGGGGCAGGTATTGCTCTGGCACTGCCGCACCATGATGCAGCCCATGGCAATGAGCGCCGCCGTGCCGATGCCGTATTCCTCGGCGCCCATCATCGCCGCCATGACGATGTCGCGGCCCGTGCGCAGGCCCCCGTCGGTGCGCAGCGTCACCCGCTCGCGCAGGTTGTTCATGCTCAGCACCTGATGCGCCTCGGTCAGGCCCATCTCCCATGGCAGGCCGGCATACTTGATGCTTGTCGCAGGGCTTGCCCCGGTGCCGCCATTATGCCCCGAAATCAGGATCACATCGGCCTTGGCCTTGGCCACACCGGCGGCGATCGTGCCCACGCCCGATTGCGCCACCAGTTTCACGCAGACCTTTACCTCTGGGTTGATCTGCTTGAGGTCATAGATGAGCTGCGCCAGGTCCTCGATGGAATAGATATCGTGATGCGGCGGCGGGGAAATCAGCGTGACGCCCGGCGTCGAATGGCGCAGCCGCGCGATCAGCTTCGTCACCTTCATCCCCGGCAACTGCCCGCCCTCACCGGGCTTGGCACCCTGGGCGATCTTGATCTCCAGCTCCTCGCAATGGTTGAGATATTCCGCCGTCACGCCAAAGCGCCCCGAGGCCACCTGCTTGATCTTGGCGCTCGGGTTGTCGCCATTCGGCTCGGGGGTGAAATGCGCCGGATCCTCGCCGCCCTCGCCGCTGTCGCTGCGCGCGCCGATCCGGTTCATCGCCACGTTGAGCGTCTTGTGCGCCTCGGGCGACAGCGCACCAAGGCTCATCCCCGGCGTGACGAACCGCTTGCGGATCGCGGTGACGCTTTCCACCTCTTCCAGCGGGATTGCCTCGCCCAGCGGCTTGATCGCCATCAGGTCGCGCAGGTGAATGGGCGGGTTGGCCTGCATCGCCGCCGAATACTGTTTCCACAGCGCATAGCTCGCCTTGTTGCAGGCCGTCTGCATCATGTGCATGGTCTGCGCGCCCCAGGCATGGGTTTCACCCGATTTGCGCGCCTTGTAGAAGCCGCCGATCGGCAGGATATCCTGACCGTCGCGGAAGGCGCGGGCGTGCACTTCCTCGATCTTGGCCTGGATCCCCGAGACGCCAATCCCCGAAATCCGGCTCGTCAGGCCCGGGAAATATTCCGCGCAAAGCGCGCGGCTCAGCCCGACCGCCTCGAAATTGAGGCCGCCGCGATAGGAGGAGACAACCGAGATGCCCATCTTCGACATGATCTTGAGCAGCCCCAGGTCAATCGCCGCGCGATAGCGCGCCATCGCTTCGGTCAGGCTGCCCTCGATCAGCCCGCGCGCGATGCGGTCGGCCAGCGTGTCCTCGGCCAGGTAGGCGTTGACCGTGGTTGCACCCGCGCCGATCAGCACGGCGAAATAATGCGGGTCGATGCATTCGGCAGAGCGCACGTTGAGGCTGCAAAAGGTCCGCAGCCCCTTGCGCGTCAGGTGGCTGTGCACCGCGCTGGTGGCGAGGATCATCGGCATCCCGACGCGCGCCTCGCTCAGGCGGTGATCGCTCAGCACCAGATTGCCCACGCCAGAGCGCACGGCATCCTCGGCCTCGGCGCGAATCCGTTCCAGCCCGTCTTGCAACGCCGTGCCGCCGGGTGCGAAGGTGCAGTCGATCTCGGCTACATCGCCACCGAACTGCCGGAGCAGCTCGTCCCATTGCGCGTTGCCCACAAACGGGCTTTCGAGCGCGATGATCTCGGTCTGCGCGCTGCTCTCGTCGAGCACGTTCTTGAGGTTGCCGAACCGCGTCTTGAGGCTCATGACCCGAAACTCGCGCAATGAATCAATCGCCGGATTGGTCACCTGGCTGAAATTCTGCCGGAAATAATGGCTGAGCGGGCGGTATTGCGGCGAGAGAACGGCGGGGGGCGTGTCATCGCCCATCGAGGCCAGCGCCTCCTTGCCATCCTCGGCCATGGGCGCGAGGATCGTCTCGATCTCCTCGATGGTGTAGCCGGCCGCGATCTGACGGCGGCGCAGTTCCGCCCCGGTAAAGAGCGGCTTTTCCGTCACGCGCGCCAGCACCTCGTCAAGCTCGTTGATTTTGCCCACCCATTCGCCAAAGGGCTGGGCATGGGCCAGCTTGTCCTTGATTTCCGCGTCGTGATAGAGGCGCCCCTCCTCGGTATCCACCGCCAGCATCTGACCGGGGCCGAGCGCGCCCTTTTCCCTGACGCTCGCCTCATCGACCGGCACCATCCCGGCCTCGGACCCGGCGATCACCAGCCCGTCGCCGGTGACCACATAGCGCATCGGGCGCAGCCCGTTGCGATCGAGCCCGGCACAGACCCAGCGGCCGTCGGTCATGGCGAGTGCGGCAGGCCCGTCCCATGGCTCCATCACCGAGTTGCAATAGGAATACATGTCGCGCCATGCCTCGGGCAGTTCCTCGGCCTGTTTTGACCACGACTCGGGCACCAGCATGGTCTTGGCCATCGGCGCATTGCGCCCCGCGCGCACCAGCAATTCAAAGACGGCATCGAGCGCGCCGCTGTCGGAGGATCCTTGCGGGATGATCGGCTTGATATCCTCGGCCAGATCGCCGAAGGCGCCGCTCGCCATGCGGATCTCGTGGCTCTTCATCCAGTTCACGTTGCCCTTGAGCGTGTTGATCTCGCCGTTATGCGCCAGCATGCGGAACGGCTGCGCCAGCCACCATTGCGGAAAGGTGTTGGTGGAATAGCGCTGATGATAGATGGCGAAATTGCTCACGAACCGCGCGTCCAGCAGATCGGGATAGAACACCGCCACCTGCTCGGCCAGCATCATGCCCTTGTAGATGATGCTGCGGCAGCTCAGGCTGGCCAGATACAGCCCGTTGATCCCGGCCTGCGTCACGGCCTTTTCGATGCGGCGGCGGATGACGTAGAGTTCGCGCTCGAAATTCTCCTCGTCCAGCCCCTTGGCATCGGAAATCAGGATCTGCTCGATCTCGGGCCGGGTTGCATTGGCCTTCTCGCCAAGGCAGGTAATGTCCACCGGCACATGCCGCCAGCCATAGATCGTGTGCCCCATGCGCAGCACCTCGGTCTCGACGATGGTGCGGCACCGCTCCTGCGCGCCGAAATCCGTGCGCGGCAGGAACACCTGCCCCACCGCGATCAGGCGGCGGACATCCGGTTCGTGCCCGGTGCGCCGGATCTGGTCGTAGAAGAACGGCACCGGGATCTGCACGTGGATGCCCGCGCCGTCGCCGGTCTTGCCATCGGCATCGACCGCGCCGCGGTGCCAGATCGCCTTGAGCGCGTTAATCCCCGCCTGCACGACCCGGCGCGACGGCTTGCCGTCGATGCTGACGACGAGGCCCACACCGCAGGAGGAACGTTCCTCCTCGGGGGCATACATGCCATTCGCCGCGAGCCAGTCGCGCCTGGAGGCTTCGCTGGCGGCCCAGTCGGAATCGAATGTCGTCATCGGTCTTTCCCTTCCTCGACCCGGTGGGTCGGATTGTCTGCCCTGTCGCCGCGCCCCGCTCTGCCGGGGCGCCGACGCTTTGCCGCTACTGCGCCGCCACCGCTTGCGCGCGGTCCAGATCGTCGAGGATCGCGGCGGCCGCGTCGCGCCCGTCACGGATCGCCCAGACCACAAGGCTCGCCCCGCGCACGATGTCGCCGACGGCATAGACCCCCGGCAGCGCGGTGCGCCCGGTGGTGAACTCGGCCTTGATCGTGCCCCAGCGGGTGACTTCCAGTTCCTTCTTGTTCCAGAGGGCTGGAAGGTTCTCGGGCTCGAAGCCAAGCGCCTTTATCACCAGATCGGCGGGGGCGTCCTCGATCGCCCCCTTGATCGGTTCGGGGCTTTGACGGCCCGTCGCATCCGGCGCGCCAAGGCGCATCTTCTGGACCCTGAACGCCGTCACCGGATCCCCGGCGAACCCGACAGGCGCACTGAGCCACTCGAAAACAACGCCTTCTTCCTCGGCATTGGCCACCTCGCGCAGGCTGCCGGGCATGTTATCGCGGTCGCGCCGATAGAGGCAGGTGACCGATTTCGCGCCCTGCCGGATGGCCGTGCGCACACAATCCATTGCGGTATCGCCGCCACCGACCACGACAACCCGCTTTCCTGCGGCGTTCAACTCGCCGCTTTCGAATTCCGGCACCCGGTCGCCAAAGCTCACCCGGTTGCTCGCCGTCAGGTAATCAATCGCCGGCACGATGCCTTTTGCGCCCGCGCCGGGCCCGTCCAGCTCGCGGCTCTTGTAAACCCCGGTGGCGATCACGACTGCGTCGTGTCTGCTGCGAATTTCGTCAAAGCTCAGCTCCGTGCCCACGTTGCAATCGAGCACGAACGCGACCCCGCCCTGCGCAAGCTGTTCGATGCGGCGCATCACCACATCCTTCTCCAGCTTGAAGCCGGGGATGCCATAGGTCATCAGCCCGCCCGCGCGGTCGTAGCGGTCATAGACCGTGACCTGCACGCCCGCGCGCCGCAGCACGTCAGCGGCAGCAAGGCCGCCGGGGCCGGCACCGATGATCCCGACGGATTCGGCGCGTTCCGCCTTGGGTGCAATGGCCGCGACCCAACCCTTTTCCCAGGCGGTATCGGTGATGTATTTCTCTACCGCGCCGATGGTGACGGTGCCGTGACCCGCCTGCTCGATCACGCAATTGCCCTCGCACAGCCGGTCCTGCGGGCAGATGCGGCCGCAGATCTCGGGGAAGGTGTTGGTGGACTGGGCGATCTCGTAGGCTTCCTGCAGGCGGCCCTCGGCGGTCAGCCGCAGCCAGTCGGGGATGTTGTTGTGCAGCGGGCAATGGGTCTGGCAATAGGGCACGCCGCATTGGCTGCACCGGCTGGCCTGTTCCCTGGCCTTGGCATCGGCATACTCGGCATAGATCTCGTGGAAATCCTGCCGCCGGTTCTCGGCCGGGCGCTTGGCGGGCATGTCCCGCCCGATCTTCACGAATGTCAACATCGCCTGCTTCACCATGCGGCCCCCTATAGAGTCTTGCCCGAAGCACCCTATAAGCGGGTTCGTCACGAATGAAAAGTCATATATACTGACCTAATTTAAGATTTTATTATCCCGATGTCTGATTATTCTGAGAAATCTCAACAATATAGGTCCGATTCGGATTCATCGTGGAATTTGCGCTTGCCGACGGATCAAGTATACATGCGGACAGGCTCATACAGGAAATCAAAAAATGCCTCTTTTTCAGATATTTATGGTTGCCGTTCTTCAGGGCGTCACCGAATTCCTGCCGATCTCCTCTTCCGGGCACCTGATTCTCCTGCCCGCCCTCACCGGCATGGCCGATCAGGGCCAGGCCATCGACGTGGCGGTGCATGTCGGCACGTTGCTGGCCGTCATGCTGTTCTTTCGCGCCGATGTCGGGCCTGCGCTCGCCGCTCTGCCGCGCCTGCTGACGGGGCGGGCCGACACGCCCGGCGCGCGCCTTGCGCTTTTGCTGCTCGTCGCGACGGTGCCGGTGATCCTCTGCGGGCTGCTGCTCAAGCTCACGGGGCTGAACGATGCGCTGCGCTCGATCACGGTGATCGCCTGGGCGACGATTCTCTTCGGCCTCCTGCTGTGGTGGTCGGATCAGCGCGGCCGCAGCGAGAAAACCTCTGAAAGCTGGACGATACGAGAGGCCGCCACCCTCGGCCTGTGGCAGGCCATAGCCCTCATCCCCGGCACGTCGCGTTCTGGCATCACCATCACCGGCGCGCGATTCCTGGGCTATCACCGGCACGACGCCGCGCGCATCTCCATGCTGATGTCGATCCCGACGATCATGGCGAGCGGCGCGCTGCTGGGTCTCGAGGTTGCGATGGACGCCAACACCGCGCTTTTGCGCGATGGCGCGATTGCCGCGCTCTTCGCATTTGTCGCGGCGCTCCTCGCGCTCAGCTTCATGATGCGGCTCTTGCGCAGCGTCAGCTTCACGCCCTATGTGATCTACCGGATCGGGCTTGGCGCCGTGCTGCTCTGGATCGCCTATGCGTAGGGCTCAGGCGCGCAGGTTGCGCGCCGATTCGCGGATCGCCTCATATTGTCCGGTCGGGCGGAACCGCCAAAGATAATCGGGCAGCACCGCCTCGGGCGCGACCGGCATGATCCCGAGATCGGCAAACCCCTTCGCATCAGCGCGCACCACGTTGTCCACCCGCAGGCTGCGCACCTGGTCGCGGGTGATCGCCGGCGGCACGAGGCCGAGGGTGAGCGTCTCGACCAACTCCATCACCCCGGCCATGAGCGCGGCGACGCCGAAGGGAATGTTGACGATCAGCCGCCGGCGACGGATTACCCGCAACATCAGTTCCATGAGTTCCCGGAACGTCGCTACCTGCGGGCCGCCGAGCTCATATATCCCGGCCTGCGCCTCGCCGGTGACGCCCATGACGGCAGCCTGCGCCACGTCATCGACATAAACGGGCTGAAACCGCGTATTGCCCCCCACCACCGGCAGGATCGGGCCAAGCCGCGTCATTGCGGCGAAACGGTTGAAGAAGCGATCCTCGGCCCCGAAGATCACCGAGGGGCGCAGGATCACCGCCTGCGGCATGTGCGTCAGAACGCCGGCCTCGCCCTCGGCCTTGGTGCGGGCATAGATGCTCGCCGCGCGTGCATCCGCCCCGATGGCCGACAGATGCACCATGCGCGCCACGCCCTGCTCGGCGGCGATGCGCGCGATGCGGGTGGCCCCCTCGGCCTGCACGGCGTCGAAATTGTTGCGCCCCTTGCGATCGAAGGTGCCGACGCAATTGACCACCGCATCGGCCCCCTGCATCACCGCGCGCACGCTCGCGTCATCGCGGATATTGCAAAACACCGGCTCGACCTGACCCGGCACACCGTAGGGCCGGACATGCATCGCCTCGTTGGGCCGCCGAACCGCGACCCGCACCCGCCAGCCCGCAGCCGCCAGCCGCCGCGAGATGTAGCGACCGACGAAACCTGATCCGCCATAGATGGTGACAAGCTGGGACATGGGGGCCTCCGGGCTGCGATTGCGCCTCCTTTCCTAGCGCCGTCGCCCGCGCGCGACAAGGCGTTAAGCACCCTGCGACAGATCGCGCGAATTCGCCGTTGACACCCGCGCGGGCTGCGTCTAAACGCCTGCGTCACGACACCTGCCCAGGTGGCGGAATGGTAGACGCGCTGGCTTCAGGTGCCAGTGGCCGCAAGGCCGTGGAGGTTCGAGTCCTCTCCTGGGCACCATATTTTTTCTCTAATATGCTGGTTTTATTTTGGAAATGTGTCCAAGTGCGCCTGGCGTATCCTCCTGATTATACACCCTTTGTCGCCTGCTTATCGGTTTTCACAGCACATTGTCGGGCGTGCAAACCGCCCGAGCCGTGAAGGCTGAGGATAGTGTCCCTGGGCGTGGTGCGATTTGTTCTCCGGCTGGATCTTGAGCCGGTTTACAGGGCGGCGATCTTCGCCGGGTCCATGGTGTTATCCTCGCAGATGGTGGCGACGGTTTCCAGCGTCATGTAGCGGCGTGTGACCGCCCACTCGTCATTCTGCTCCAGCATCAGCGCACCGACGAGGCGTTTGATCGCTGGCTCGTTGGGGAAAATGCCGACGACATTGGTGCGGCGTTTGATCTCGTTGTTGAGGCGCTCACGCACGCCCATCTGATTGAGATTTCCCGCACGGTGGCCTTGGGCGCGCAGGGGTCTTCCAGAGCGATTTCCAGGGCGGGCCGCCTGACGAAAGCGACGATCCGAAACGGCAAGGTGACATGCGCTCCGCCCCGGAGGGGGCGCAAGCCCGGGCGCGCACCCCAAGCGATCCATGACCTGAAAGACAACTGCGCCCGGCGCTACCGGGCAATCTCGACCTCGGCGCAAAGCCCGCCCAGCCGCGCGCTTTCCCCCAGCCGCAGCGTGCCGCCATGG
>DIUD01000067.1 GCA_002428225.1 Roseovarius sp. UBA6167
GGTCGATGCGATGGAGCTTGCGCCGAGGGTGGATCATATCGTTCTCTTCTCCGGCGACGGCGATTTCAAGCCCCTGGTCGAGAGCCTTCAGCGCCAGGGCGTGCGGGTCTCGGTGGTCTCGACCATCCGCAGCCAGCCGCCGATGATCGCCGACGACCTGCGCCGCCAGGCGGACAATTTCATCGAGCTCGACGACCTCAGGGAAGTGATCGGCCGGCCGCCGCGCGAACCTGTCGAGCGCCAGACTGACTACGCCATCGCGCAGGACTGACGCGGTCCCGCGCGCGACATGGCCGATGCCGCGATCCTTGCCCAGCTTGCCGGGCTCTTTGCCGCCGCCTTTGGCGCGGCGACGCTGTTGCCGTTCCAGTCAGAGGTGGTCTTTGTGGCACTGCAACTGGCGGGCACTGCGTCGCTCGGTGCGCTGTTGATCGTGGCCTCGGTGGGCAACACGCTCGGCTCGGTGGTCAACTATGTCATGGGGCGCGGGCTCGAGCACTTTCGCCACCGCCGCTGGTTTCCCGTGACCGAGGCGCAGCTTGCGCGCGCGCGGGGCTGGTATGCCCGTTGGGGCGTCTGGACACTCTTGATGAGCTGGGCGCCGCTGGGCGACGGGTTTACCGTCGTGGCGGGGATCATGCGCACGCCGGTCTGGTTGTTCGTCACGCTTGTCGCCATCGCCAAGACCGGGCGTTACCTTGTCCTAGCCTGGATCACGGCGCAGGCCATGGCGTGATCCGCCGCCCGCGTTTCCGTCGATCCCGTCGCGGATCCCGATCACCGGCGCGGGCTGATGGCCCCGGTGCCGCGGGCCTTTCGGCCGGGCGGCCCGTTGGGGGGCCAGCGCCCGCCCATCTTCCCTTTACGCCGCCCGCCCGCGGCCTTACCTGTAGCCCGAACAGGAGAGCGCCATGACCAAGCCCCCCCTCACCCTCTGCCTTGCCGCGCCGCGCGGGTTCTGCGCCGGTGTGGACCGCGCCATCAGGATCGTGGAAATGGCGCTCGAAAAATGGGGCGCGCCGGTCTATGTGCGCCACGAGATCGTGCATAACAAGTATGTGGTGGACGATCTGCGCGCCAGGGGGGCGGTCTTTGTCGAGGAACTGGACGACTGCCCCGACGATCGCCCGGTGATCTTCTCCGCCCATGGCGTGCCCAAATCCGTGCCGCGCGAGGCCGCGCGGCGCGAGATGCTCTTTGTCGATGCCACCTGTCCGCTGGTTTCCAAGGTCCATATCGAGGCCGGGCGCCACCATGAGGCCGGCCTGCAAATCGTGATGATCGGTCATGCGGGCCATCCCGAAACCGTGGGCACGATGGGGCAGTTACCGCCCGGCGAGGTGCTTCTGGTCGAGACACCCGAAGATGTGACCACCCTCACCGTGCGCGACCCCGCGCGCCTTGCCTATGTGACGCAGACCACGCTTTCGGTCGATGACACCGCGGGCATCGTCGCCGCGCTGAGGGCGCGCTTTCCCGCCATCACCGGGCCGCACAAGGAGGATATCTGTTACGCCACCACCAACCGGCAGGCGGCGGTCAAGGCCATGGCGGCAAGGGTCGAGGCGATGCTGGTCGTCGGCGCGCCCAACTCTTCAAATTCCCGACGCCTGGTCGAGGTCGGCGCGCGCGCGGGGTGTTCTTATGCCCAGCTCGTGCAGCGCGCCGCCGATATTGACTGGCGCGCGCTTCGGGGCGCAGCCTCGATTGGCGTCACCGCCGGCGCCTCTGCCCCCGAAGTTCTGGTGAACGAGGTCATTGACGCCTTTCGCGCGCGCTATGACGTAACCATCGAAGAGATCGAAACCGCCCGCGAAAACGTGGAATTCAAAGTTCCCCGCGCCCTGCGCGCCTAGGATGTGCCGCTCGACGGCGTGCGCCGGTTTCGAGCCTCTCGAACAAGCGGAACGGAAAAGCCCGAGCATGTCGCGTGAATACGAATGAATGCGACACGCTCCAGGCGGACCGGATCGGCCGCAAAGGGCCATGTCGGCACCCCCGCCCACACCAGCGTGCAAGGACGGGGGCGCAAGGAGGGCGGCCCCTCCTTACTCTTTTTCTTCGATAATCTGCACCAGATGCGGGATCTTGTTGACCATGCCGCGCACCGAGGGAGTATCCTCGAGCTCGCGGGTCTTGTGCATCTTGTTGAGGCCCAGCCCGATCAACGTGCGGCGCTGGGCGTCCGGGCGGCGGATCGGCGAGCCGATCTGCTTGACCACGATGGTTTTTGCCATGTCTCAGGTCTCCTTACGCTTCTGCCGCTTGCGCGGTCGGCGCTTCGTCACCCCGTCTCAGGATGTCGGCCACCTTCTTGCCACGGCGCTGCGCGACCATGCGCGGGCTGGTCTCTTTCCTCAGACCGTTCAGCGTGGCGCGGATCATGTTATAGGGGTTTTGCGACCCGTTCGACTTGGCGACCACGTCCTGAACGCCGAGCATCTCGAACACGGCGCGCATCGGACCACCGGCGATGATGCCGGTGCCGTGCGGGGCGGTGCGCATCACCACCTTGCCCGCGCCATGGCGGCCTTCCATGTCGTGATGCAGCGTGCGGCCCTCGCGCAGCGGCACGCGGATCATCGCACGCTTTGCGGCCTCGGTGGCCTTGCGGATGGCCTCGGGAACCTCCTTGGCCTTGCCCTTGCCAAAGCCCACGCGGCCCTTCTGATCGCCCACCACCACGAGCGCCGCGAACCCGAAGCGCTTGCCGCCCTTCACGGTTTTCGACACGCGGTTGATCGCGACGAGACGGTCGGCGAATTCCGGGGTTTCGTCGCGGTCGCGACCTCCGCGGCGGTTGTCATCTCTTGCCATAACTCTCGTCTCCTCAGATCTTCAGGCCGGCATCGCGCGCGGCATCTGCCACGGCCTTGACCCGGCCGTGAAACAGGAACCCGCCACGGTCGAAATAGGCCTCGGTGACGCCCGCCTGCTTCGCCCGCTCGGCGATGACCTCGCCAACCCTGGCCGCCGCCTCGACGGTGCATTTGCCGACAAAGCCCAGATCCTTTTCGAGGGTCGAGGCCGATGCCAGCGTCACGCCTTGCACATCGTCGATGAGCTGCGCCATGATATTCCGGTTCGATCGGTGAACCGAGAGACGCACGCGCCCCGCATTCACCTTTCTCAGTTTGCTCCGAACGCGCAGGCGGCGTTTGTGGAACAGTTTTCTCTTGCTGTTTGCCATCTGTCGCGTCCTTATTTCTTCTTGCCTTCCTTCTGGAAGATATACTCGTCCTTGTAGCGGATGCCCTTGCCCTTGTAGGGTTCGGGACGCCGCCAGTCGCGGATATTGGCCGCGACCTGTCCGACGAGCTGCTTGTCGGTGCCTTCCACGACCAGTTCGGTCTGTTTGGGCGCCGTCACGGTCACACCGTCGGGGATCGTGAAATCCACGTCATGCGAGTAACCGAGATTGAGCTTGAGCACATTGCCCTGGATCGCGGCACGGTAGCCCACGCCGCGAATTTCCAGATCCTTTCTGAAGACATCCCTGGCACCGTGCACCATGTTGGCGATGACCGTGCGGGTCATGCCCCATTGCTGGCGCGCGCGCTTGGACTTGCCGCGCGGGGTGACGGAAATCACGCCATCTGCAACGGTGAGCGTCACATCGTCGGTGGCGGTAAAGCTCTTGGTGCCCCTGGGGCCCTTCACCTCGATGGTCTGGCCAGAGATCGTGGCCGAGACATCATCGGGCAGGGCCACGGGTTGTTTGCCGATACGAGACATTTACAGCGCCTCCTCAGAATACCGTGCAGAGCACTTCGCCGCCGACATTGGCGGCGCGCGCGGCTGCATCCGACATCACACCCTTGGGGGTGGAGACAATCGACACGCCAAGGCCCTGACGGACCGACGGAATGTCCTTGACGCCCAGATAGACGCGGCGACCGGGCTTGGAGACCCGCTTCATCTCGCGGATCACCGGGGTGCCCTCGAAATACTTGAGGCTGATTTCAATGGCGGAATGGCCATTGTCATCCGTTGTCATATCATAGCCCCGGATATAGCCCTCGGAGGCCAGCACATCGAGAACGCGCACGCGCATCTTCGAGCCGGGGGTCATCACCTTGGACTTGCCGCGCATCTGCGCGTTGCGGATACGGGTGAGCATATCGCCGATAGGATCGTTCATGTCTGCGCCCTCCTCACCAGCTCGATTTCACGACACCGGGCAGTTGCCCGGCGGAACCCAGCTCGCGCAGCATTATCCGGCTGATCTTGAGCTTGCGATAATAGGCGTGCGGACGCCCGGTGAGCTGGCAGCGGTTGTGAAGGCGCGTGGCCGACCCGTTGCGCGGCAGCTTGGCCAGTTTCAGAGAGGCGCGGAAACGCTCCTCCATCGGCTTGGACTGGTCGTTTATGATCGCCTTGAGCGCGGCGCGCTTGGCGGCGTCGCGGTCCACCAGTTTCTGGCGCTTCTTCTCGCGCTCGATCATGGATTTCTTAGCCATAAATCTATCCTCCCCCGGCTCAGCTGTTGAAGGGCATGTTGAAATGCTTCAACAGCGCCTTGGCTTCAGCGTCGGTCTGCGCCGTGGTTGTGATGATGATGTCCATCCCCCAGACTTCGTCGACCTTGTCGAAGTTGATTTCGGGGAAAACAATATGTTCCTTGAGACCCATGGCATAGTTGCCGTGCCCGTCGAAGGACTTGCCCGACACGCCGCGGAAGTCGCGGATGCGCGGCATGGCCACTGTGATCAGGCGATCGAGGAAGTCATACATCCGGTTGCCGCGCAGCGTGACCTTGGCCCCCAGCGGCATCCCTTCGCGGACGCGAAAGCCGGCGATCGAGTTGCGCGCCAGCGTGGTCACGGCCTTCTGGCCTGCGATGGTGCTGAGGTCTTCCTGCGCCGACTTGGCCTTCTTGGAATCCCTCACCGCCTCGGCGCCACAGCCGATGTTGAGCACGATCTTGTCCAGCCGCGGGATCTGCATGTCGCTGCGGTAGCCGAACTCTTCCTTCAGAGCGGGCTTGATGACCTCGCGGAAATGGGCCTTGAGGCGCGGGGTATAGGTTGCGGCATCAAGCATCGATCACGTCCCCCGTAGTCTTGGCCACACGCACCTTCTTGTCGCCTTCGATCTTGAAGCCGACGCGGGTGGGTTTGCCGTTCTTGTCGAGAATGGCGAGATTACTGAGGTCGATCGGCATCGCCTTGGGGATGCGGCCGCCCTGGCTTGTCTGGCTCTTGCGGGTATGGCGGATCGCCATGTTCACGCCTTCGACCACCGCGCGGCCGGCCTTGGGATCGACGCTGAGGATGGTGCCCTTCTGGCCCTTGTCCTTGCCGGCGAGCACGATAACCTTGTCGCCCTTTTTCAGTTTGGCAGCCATCTTACAGCACCTCCGGGGCGAGCGAGATGATCTTCATGAAGTTCCTGGCGCGCAATTCGCGCACGACCGGCCCGAAGATACGGGTGCCGACAGGCTCGCCTGCGTTGTTGAGGATCACGGCGGCGTTGCGGTCGAACTTGATGGCGGTGCCGTCTTCACGACGGACTTCCTTGGCAGTGCGCACGACGACGGCCTTGCGCACGTCGCCTTTTTTCACGCGACCGCGCGGAATCGCCTCTTTCACCGACACCACGATGATGTCGCCGACCGAGGCGTAACGGCGGTGCGAACCGCCTAGAACCTTGATGCACTGAACCCGGCGTGCGCCGGAATTGTCAGCTACATCCAGATTGGTCTGCATCTGGATCATTGGGTTTCTCCCGACCTGTGGGGGCTGTTCTGGCTGTTTCCCCCAGGGTTTCGATCAAACCGGATGGTGCGAAGGATCAGGCCTCCAGCACCTCCCAGCGTTTCGTCTTGGATTTCGGCGCACATTCGATGATGCGCACCGCGTCACCCTTCTTGAAGGTGTTGTTCTCGTCGTGGGCCCGGTATTTCTTGGACTTGCGGATCGTCTTCTGAAGCACGGGGTGCTTGAAGCGGCGCTCGACCGAGACGGTCACGGTCTGGGCGTTGGCGTCCGAGGTGACGGTGCCTTGCAGGATACGTTTGGGCATGGGTCAGGCTCCCTGCTCGGCGGCCACGCGGGCCTTTTCGTTGAGGATGGTCTTGACGCGGGCGGCGTCGCGGCGGGCGCGGCGCATCTGGGCTGCATTCTCAAGCTGGCCGGTGGCCGCCTGGAAACGCAGGTTGAATTGCTCTTTCTTGAGACGGACAAGCTCTTCCCGGAGCTGGTCCGGGGTCTTGTCGCGCAGTTCGCTGGCGTTCATCGCCTCTTCCTTTCTCAATACACCGGCTGGCCCCTGACGGTTGGCTCAGGGTCACCCGTTTCCCGGTGGATGGGATTTCAACGCGCGAATCCCCGGATTGCCGGGTGACGCGAATTTCGGCTCTATAAGAGAGGGGCGCGCAAAGGGCAAGGACTGAATTTCGGCCCTCACGCGAAACGAGCCGCCCAGTCTGGCCGGGCGGCGCGGGGTCTCAGCCGTTGACGCTGTCCTTGAGCGCCTTGGCCACGGTCACTTTCACCTGGCGATCGGCGGGCTTCTTCATCTGCTCGCCGGTGGCCGGGTTGCGCACCATGCGCTCGGGGCGTTCGCGACAGTAGAACTTGCCCACGCCCGGAAGCGTGACCGCCCCGCCCGCCGCCACTTCGCGGGTGATGATCGCCACCACGGCATCGAGCGCGCCGCCTGCGGATTTCTTGTCGCTGCCCATTTCCTCGGCCAACGCGGCCACAAGCTGGGTCTTGGTCATCGGTTTCGCCATTTTCAGGTCTCCCTTGTATCACTGCCCGTAACTGGGGCCTCGCGGCGTGAATTAAACGTCATGATGTGGTCAAACACAACGTCTGGTGGGCAAAAGCAAGAGCTTTCAATGGATTTCGTGCGGTTTTTTTGCCCTGCGGGTCGTCCCCTGCTGCCCTGCCCCACCGAATTAGCGCCCGGACATCGATTCTCGTGCCGCATCTTGCGCTTGCGGCAGGCGTGCGGTTCTCGATCCGCGCGCGCGATTCCCCCCCCTGGCGGAAATTGGCAAATCAGGCATTCGGATCAACCGTTACCCGGTTCGGGCGCAAGACAGCGGTGATGCCTCTCCGGTCGCGCTGCGCGCTTGCGACAAGCGCGCGCCTTTCCGGTGCAGCCGGGCGTTTTGAACCAGCTCTCGCCGTCCCGTGCGGATTTTTGTGCCGGTCACGCGATTTTCCTCTTGCGGCGTGACGTGAGGCTTTGTATCTCGACGATCACCCAAGGACGCGGGCGTAGCTCAGGGGTAGAGCATTACCTTGCCAAGGTAAGGGTCGTGAGTTCGAATCTCATCGCCCGCTCCATTTTATATCTCAAGGACCGTTCTGCCTGGTCAAGACAGTGACTTCTGGTGATGGCCATTAGGCGGATCATGGACTGGCGGATCATGAACCTTGGCGCCGGGGCGGCCCGGTTTCTTTTTCTTTCTCTCTTTACATTCCTCTCTCCCTTTTGTCATCTTTCCCGATGACCGCAATTGTTCACCGCGCAAACCTGACCGGCGCCGCCTATGCTCTGGCGGCGGTCATGTGCTTTTCAATCAACGATGCGAGCATCAAGTTCCTCTCGGACAGCTATGCGCTGCATCAGGTGACGTTCATTCGCTCGCTGCTCGCGCTGACGCTTTTTTGTGTGCTCTTCATGCCATTTTCCGGCGGACTCAGGGTGCTGCGGACGCGCCGCCCGGTGGTGCACCTGGCGCGCGGTCTGTGCATTGTCTCGGCAAACGTTTTCATGTTCATGGGAATGGCCGCGCTACCGATTGCCGATGCTGTCGCCATCTTCTTCGTCGCGCCCCTCATCATTACCGTGTTTTCGGTGATCTTTCTCGGCGAGACCGTGGGCGCGCGGCGGTGGGGGAGCATCGCTGTCGGGTTCATCGGCGTTCTGCTGATCGTCAGGCCGGGCACGGCGGCGTTTCAGGTGGCGTCGCTCCTGCCGGTCACGGCGGCGGTTTTCTATGCCACGCTGCACGTCCTCACCCGCAGGATTGGCGGCACCGAGAGCGGGCCGACCATGGCCTTCTACATCCAGCTCACCTTTGTATTTGTCAGCGCGTTCGTCGGCCTCGGGCTGGGGGACGGGCGCCTTGGCGGGTCGGACCATCCTTCGCTCGGCTTTCTGCTTCGGGCGTGGGACTGGCCGGCCACGCAGGATTACCCCATCCTGATCCTGCTCGGGTTCACTGGGCTTTTCGGGGGGTTCTTCATCAGCCAGGCATATCGTTTGTCCGAGGCCGCCTTTGCAGCGCCGTTCGAATATGCCGCCATACCCATGGCGATTTTCTGGGGCGCCACCGTCTTTGGCACATGGCCCGACGCAACCGCCTGGATCGGCATTGCGCTCATCGTCGGGTCGGGGCTCTATCTGCTCTGGCGCGAGACGATGCACGCCAAACCTCCGGCGACCAAGGCCCCGAGATACCGCCGCTGACAGCAGGCGCCGCCGGTGACACCTGCCATCGGTGCGCTCACCGAAGGCGGGGCTGGCCGCTTGACAAGCCCTCGCGCGCAAGCGATGGACCGCTCCATGATATCGGGCTTTCTTCAGGTCGCCATCGGCGGCGCAATCGGCTCGTGCCTGCGCTACGGCATGGGGCTGGCATTGCTGCGTCTTGGTGGTCCCGGCTTTCCGCTCGGCGTGCTTGTGGTCAATGTGCTCGGCTCGTTTCTCATGGGCGCTTTTGCCGTGTTTTCGCTCGAGCGCGGGGGGGCGCATCTCAACCCGCTCATCATGGCCGGGCTTCTGGGCGGATTCACCACGTTTTCGGCCTTTTCGCTCGAGGCGGTGACGCTTGCCGAGCGCGGGGCGATAGGGCTGGCGGCGCTTTATGTAGGGCTGTCGGTCGGGCTTTCCATCGGGGCGCTGATCCTTGGCGCGGCACTGACACGGGGGGCCCTGGCATGAGCGGCGTTCAGATTATCCGAGTGGCAGAGGGCGACGGCGATCAGCGGCTTGACCGCTGGCTGCGACGGATGTTTCCCCATGTTGCACAGGCGCGCATCGAGAAGATGTGCCGCAAGGGCGAATTGCGCGTCGATGGCGCGCGCGTCAAGGCGAGCACGCGCATCGAGGCGGGGCAAGAGGTGCGCATCCCGCCCCTGCCCGTTCCGGGATCGCCCCCGACGGTGCAGCGCACCAGCGTTTCCGCGGCCGATGCCGCGATGATCCGGTCCTGCGTGATCTTTCGCGATGACCATATCATTGCGCTGAACAAGCCCCCCGGCCTGCCGGTGCAGGGCGGCAGCGGGCAGGCGCGGCATGTGGACGGGTTGTCGGAGGCGCTGCGCTTCGGGCTGGAGGAGAGGCCGCGCCTTGTCCACCGGCTCGACAAGGACACCTCCGGCGTTCTGCTTCTGGCGCGCACGCGCGAGGCGGCCAAGGGTCTCACGGCGGCGTTCCGGCATCGCGCCACGCGCAAGATCTACTGGGCCGCCGTCGGTGGCGTGCCAAGCCCGCGCATGGGCACGGTGCGCTACGGCCTCGTCAAGGCACCGGGGCACGGGGCCAGGGGCGAGGGCGAAAAGATGATTTGCGTGCATCCCGGCAAGGTCACCGACACGCCCGGCGCAAAGGCCGCGACCACCGATTACGCGGTGATCGAGGCGGCGGGCGGACGCACCGCCTGGGTGGCGCTGGTGCCGGTGACGGGGCGCACGCACCAGCTTCGGGCGCATATGGCCGAGATCGGGCATCCCGTTATCGGGGATGGAAAATATGGCGGCTCGGGACAGGAAAACCTTGGCGATGGCTGGGGCGCGCAACTGGGCGGCGATGTCAGCCGCAAGCTGCATCTGCACGCGCGTTCGCTGAAGATCGAGCATCCCGTGACCCGCGCGATCCTGAGCCTCACCGCGCCCATGCCCGAGCATATGCGCCGGACCTGGGACCTGTTTCAATGGCGCGACGGGGACGCACCGGAGGATCCGTTCGAGGACATGGCATGAGCCGCCCCTTGCGCCTTGTGATCTTTGACGTGGATGGCACATTGGTGGACAGCCAGGGCGACATCCTTGCCGCGATGCGTGCGGGCTTTGCCGGGGTCGGGGAACAAGCCCCCGAGAGGGCGGCGATTCTCGGGATCGTCGGGCTGTCGCTCGACGTGGCGGTGGCGTGGCTGGCGCCGCATTTGCCCGCGGACGCGCGGGCGCGGATCGTCGCAGGCTACAAGGCCGCCTATATGGGCCTGCGCGCCAAAACCGGCGTGGAACGGTCCTCGCCGCTCTATCCGCACGCGCGCGCGACGCTGGAGACGCTGCACCGCGTGCCCGAGACCCTGCTGGGCGTGGCCACCGGAAAATCGGCGCGGGGGCTGGACAAGCTGTTGGACGGGCACGGTCTGCGGTCGTATTTTGTCACCCGGCAAGTGGCCGATCACCACCCGTCGAAACCGCATCCCTCGATGATCCGCGCCGCACTGGCCGAAACCGGGGTTGCACCGGAAAACGCAGTGATGGTTGGCGATACGAGCTTTGACATGGAGATGGCGCAGGCCGCCGGTATTACCGGCATCGGCGTGAGCTGGGGCTATCACCGGCCCGAGGTCCTGACGGCGGCGGCGCGGATCGTGGAGGATTTCCAGGATCTGGCCGGGGTGCTGGAGGAGATCTGGAGCAGGGCAGGATGAGCGTTTGGGCGGCAAGACGGTTCTGGAAAGAGGCGCGCGTGGTCGAGGGCGCAGGCGGGCATGGTGTGCACCTGGACGAGAAAAGCGTGCGCACCCCCGCCAAGGCGGAACTGGTCGTGCCGACCCGCCAGCTTGCCGAGGCGATCGCCGCCGAATGGGACGCGCAGGCGGGCGTGATCCAACCCGCCACCATGCCGCTGACCCGGGCCGCGAATGTCACCATCGACCGGGTGGGACAGCAGCGCGACGCAGTGGCTGCGATGCTGGCGGAATATGGCGGCAGCGACCTCCTGTGCTATCGCGCCGACGCCCCCGAGGGGCTGGCCGCATGGCAGGCACAAGCGTGGGATCCGCTGCTGGAATGGGCCGAATCGGTCTTTTCCGTTCGCTTGAAGATCACGCGTGGGGTGATGCCGGTCAAACAGGACCCCGCAACGCTCAACCGGCTGCATGATGCGACAAGACTGCTCGATAATTGGGCATTGACCGCGTTTCACGATCTCGTGAGCCTGAGCGGCTCGCTCATCATCGGGTTTGCCGCGCTCCGCAAGATCGCCCCGGCAGAGACGCTCTGGCAGGCCTCGCGGATCGACGAAACATGGCAGCAAGAGCAATGGGGACAGGACGAAGAGGCGCAAGCGGCGGCGGAACGGAAACGATGTGACTTTCTCGACGCCATGCGCTTTCACGATCTTTCGCGTGGACGGGATGTGCAGGCGCAAGCCTGTCAAAACAGGCCCCCGCACCCGATTTCCTCAACAAAGACTTGACGTCTTGGGTTGAATCCACACAAACTTGCGGGCACCGAAACGGAAAAACCCCTGGACGGTTGGCAGTGTCGGCTGGCTCTAGCAATGGCCAACAAGACTGCCTTCCGAAAGTCGGACAATCAGGAAGAGGTAAACATGAACAAAACCGTATTTTTGGGCGCACTGACTGTCGCCGGCCTTGCGGCCGGCGCTTCGGCAGCGGCCACGCTGGATGACGTCAAGGCCCGTGGCAAGCTCAACTGCGGCGTGAACACCGGCCTTGTCGGCTTTGCCGCGCCCGATGCCAACGGCGTCTGGGAAGGGTTCGATGTGGTCGTGTGCCGCGCGGTCGCCGCCGCCGTTCTGGGCGATGCCAACGCCGTTGAATTCGTGCCGACCACCGCCAAGACCCGCTTTACCGCGCTCTCCTCGGGCGAGGTTGACCTTCTGTCGCGCAACACCACCTGGACCTTCTCGCGCGATACCGACCTCAAGTTCGATTTCGTCGGCGTCAACTACTATGACGGTCAGGGCTTTCTTGTTCCCAAGGCGCTGGGCGTAAGCTCGGCCAAGGAACTTGACGGCGCGACGGTCTGCATCCAGACCGGCACCACCACCGAGCTGAACCTCGCGGATTTCTTCCGCTCCAACAACATCAGCTATGAGCCGGTGCCGATCGAGACCAACGCCGAGGGCCAGCAGCAGTATCTGGCTGGTGCCTGTGACGCCTACACGACCGACGCGTCGGGCCTCGCCTCGACCCGCGCCGCGTTCGAGAATCCCGGCGATCATGTGATCCTGCCGGAAATCATCTCGAAAGAGCCGCTCGGCCCGCTTGTGCGCCATGGCGACAACGACTGGGGTGACATCGTGCGCTGGACGCTCAACGCGCTCATCACCGCCGAAGAGCTTGGCATCACCAGCGCGAATGTGGCCGAACTGGCCTCGGCGCGGGGCAGCAACCCGGAGATCAACCGTCTGCTCGGCACCGAGGGTGACCTTGGCGCGATGATCGGTCTCGACAACGAGTGGGCCAGGCGCGCGATTGCCGCTGTTGGCAACTATGGCGAGGTGTTCGAGAAGAACATCGGCGAAAAGACCCCGATCGGCCTGTCGCGCGGCCTCAACGCGCAATGGACGAATGGCGGCCTGCTCTACGCACCGCCGTTCCGCTAAAACCTGATTGACAGGGGGGCGCGGGGAAACCCGCGCCCTTCTCGACTGTGACGAACGACAAGCGTCCCCGCGTGCCACCGCGCGCGAAAAATAAGCGGGGGCGACCAACGGGGAATTTTTCAGATGACACCGATCAGCGGCCCGCCGAAGGCGTCGTTCCAGCTCTCGATGCTGATCTACGACACCCGATTCCGGTCCTACACCTTCCAGTTCATCGCGCTCATCCTGCTGATGCTGCTCATCGGCTATCTGGGTGCGAACCTGATGAGGAATCTCTCGGATCAGGGGCAAGAATATCTCGTTCGGTTTCCTGACTTCTCCGGCAAATTACGACATCAATCAGCGGCCCATCGAATATGACAGCCAGTCAACCCACCTGCGGGCGGCGATCGTCGGGGTTCTCAACACCTTGATCGTGGCCGGGCTGGGCTGCCTTACCGCGACCGTTCTGGGCGTGATCGCGGGCGTGCTTCGGCTCTCGCCCAACTGGCTCGTGCGCAAGCTGATGGCGGGCTATGTCGAGGCATTCCGCAACGTGCCGGTGCTGATCTGGATCCTCATCATCTTTACCGTGATGACGGCGGTCATGCCCGCGCCAAGCGCGTTCCGGGGCGACAACGCGACATCCTCGATGCTGCTCGGCGCGGTGGCCTTTACCAATCGCGGGGTCTATGTGCCCTCGCCGGTCTGGGGGCCCGGGTCGATGGTCGTGGTGCTGACCTTTCTCGCGTCGATTGCAGGCATGTTCTATTACCGCCACTATGCCACCAGGCTGCTTTACGACACCGGGCGGCTCTTGCCGATGGGCTGGCCGTCGCTGGTGATCCTGTTCGTGCCGTCGCTGATAATCTTTTTCGTGATGGGGCAGCCGATCACGCTCGATTATCCGTCGCTCCAGGGGTTCAATTTTGCGGGCGGCCTGCATATCCGCGGCTCGCTCATCGCGCTGTGGTTCGCACTGGCGATCTACACCGGCGCCTTCATCGCAGAGAACGTGCGCGCGGGCATTCAGGCGGTCAGCAAGGGCCAGACCGAGGCGGCGGCAGCGCTCGGGATGCGGCCAAACCGGATCATGAACCTTGTGATCCTGCCGCAGGCGCTGCGGGTGATCATCCCGCCGCTGATCTCGCAATATCTCAACCTCACCAAGAACTCTTCGCTGGCGATCGCCGTGGGCTACATGGACGTGACCGGCACGCTGGGGGGCATCACGCTCAACCAGACGGGGCGGGCGATCGAATGCGTGCTGCTCCTGATGCTGTTCTATCTGGCGATCTCGCTCGGCATTTCTGCGGTGATGAACCTCTACAACAATTCCATCAAGCTGAAGGAGCGCTGAGCCATGTCGCGCAATACGCCCGCCTTCGTGCGCTCTCGGATGCTGCCGGAATCGCCGCCACCCGTGGCCGACACGGGAGCGATCAGATGGCTGCGCGAGAACCTGTTTTCCTCGGTCGGCAACACCATCCTGACGCTGGTTTCGGCCTATGTGGTGGTGCGGATCCTGTTCTGGGCGGCGCCGTGGTTCTTCAACGGCATCTGGGACAGCCCGAGCCTTTCGGCCTGCCGCGAGATGCTCGACGGGCGCACCGGGGCCTGTTTCGCGGTGCTGACCGAGCGATGGAACCAGCTTCTGTACGGGTTCAAATACCCGTCCGAGCTCTACTGGCGGCCGACGCTGGCCTTCGTGCTGCTGTTCGTGGCCATCGCGCCGGTGCTGTTCATCAAATACCTTCCGCGCCAGATGCTGGTCTTTACCGGGCTCTACCCGTTCATCGCCTATTGGCTGATCTGGGGCGGGTCGGTGACGGTTCCGGTCTTTGCGTTGGTGGGCGTCCTGGCGGGCGCGGTGGTGTATCGCCGGGTGCTAACAGTCAGCGCCGGGGTCGCGGTTCTGGCGGGCATTATCGCGGCGATGGTGGTCTGGTGGGCCGCCGGCCGTGTCACCGCGTCGATGGAGGGGGTCTTCGCGCTCGAACCGGTCGCGTCGCGCGACATGGGCGGGTTCATGATCAACCTGATGCTGGGGGTGATCTGCGTGTCGCTGTCGCTGCCCTTCGGTATCCTGCTGGCGCTCGGGCGGCGATCCTCCATGCCGATCATCAAGTGGATCTGCGTCATGTTCATCGAGTTCATCCGCGGTGTGCCGCTGATCACGCTCTTGTTCGTCGCCAACGTGGTGCTGGCCTATTTCCTGCCGCCGGGCACCAATTTCGACCTGATCCTGCGGGTAATCATCATGATCACCATGTTCGCCTCGGCCTATATCGCCGAGGTGATCCGGGGTGGGCTCGCGGCGCTGCCGCGCGGACAGTATGAAGCGGCAGACAGCCTCGGGCTCGATTACGCGCAGGCCATGCAGTTTGTCATTCTTCCGCAGGCGCTGAAGATCTCGATTCCCGGCATCGTCAACGTGGCCGTTGGCCTTTTCAAGGATACCACGCTGGTTTCGATCATCTCGATCTTTGACATCGTGGGGATGATCCGCGGGCCGATCCTCGCCTCGACGGAATGGAACGGGGTCTATTGGGAGCTTTACGGCTTTGCCGCGCTGCTGTTCTTCATCACCTGCTACGGTATCTCGCAATATTCGCAATGGCTGGAGCGGCAGCTTCAGACCGATCACCGATAAGGAGGGTCATCGGCATGGCCGCGGAAACGCAAATGAAGATCTCCGACGAAATCGCCATCGAGATCGTCAAGATGAACAAGTGGTATGGCGCGTTCCATGCACTGCGCGACATTGATCTGACCGTCTATCGGGGCGAGCGCATCGTGATCGCGGGGCCGTCCGGCTCTGGCAAATCGACGCTGATCCGCTGCATCAACGCGCTGGAAGAGCACCAGACGGGCAAGATCGTGGTGGATGGCACGGAGCTGTCGAGCGATGTCAAGAACATCGACAAGATCCGCTCCGAGGTGGGCATGGTGTTCCAGCACTTCAACCTGTTTCCTCATCTGACGGTCCTGGAAAACTGCACCCTCGCACCGATCTGGGTGCGAAAGACGCCCAAGCGCGAGGCCGAAGACATCGCGATGCATTTCCTCACCAAGGTGAAGATCCCCGAACAGGCCGACAAATATCCCGGCCAGCTCTCGGGCGGGCAGCAGCAGCGGGTGGCGATTGCNNGCCGAAGAGGGCATGACCATGCTCTGTGTCACGCACGAGATGGGCTTTGCCCGGCAGGTGGCGAACCGGGTGATCTTCATGGATGAAGGGCAGATCGTCGAGCAGAACGAGCCGGAGGAGTTCTTCAACAACCCGCAATCGGAGCGCACCAAGCTGTTCCTGAGCCAGATCCTCGGGCACTGAGCCGGCCGCAATGGTGAAAACCGCCCGCGCGCCCGATTCGGTCGGCGCGGGCTTTTTCATGGCGGCAAATCCCGCTAGAAGATCCGCGAAACCGCGCCGGAGGCTTGCCGCATGTTCACCACCACCCTTGTCGCGCCGCGGGGCGCGCTCTCTCCTGCAATGGCCGAGGCGCTGCGCAATGCCTGGGGGGGCGGCGATCTGCGCTGGCTTGCGCCCGACGAGGCGGCAGAGTTCGATATGGCACAAGTGCCCGGCAACCGCTGGGAAACCTGGGCGGAGTTGCAGCGCGCGCGCGTCGATCTGGTGGTGCAGCCGTCAGGGGGGCGGCGCAAGAAGATGCTGCTGGCCGACATGGACAGCACCATGATCGAACAGGAATGTATCGACGAGCTGGCCGAGGTGGCAGGCGTAGGCGATCATGTGCGCGCGATCACGGCGCGGGCGATGAATGGCGAGCTGGATTTCGAGGGCGCGCTGCTCGAGCGCGTGGCGCTTCTGCGCGGCTTGCCCGAAAGCGTGATCGGCGAGGTGCTGGCGCAGCGCATCACGCTGATGCCCGGCGGGCCGGAACTGATTGCGACGATGAAGGCGCAGGGCGCCTGGTGCGCGCTGGTATCGGGCGGGTTCACGGCATTCACGCAGGCCATCGCGGCGCGGCTCGGCTTCGACGAAGACCGCGCCAACACGCTTCTGGTCAGGGACGGGCGGCTTGTCGGCGATGTGGCGCGGCCGATTCTGGGGCGCGACGCCAAGCTGCGGGCGCTTCACGAGATCAGCGCGCGACTGGGAATTGCGCCCGACGAGGTGATCGCCGTGGGCGACGGGGCCAACGACCTGGCGATGCTGGCGCGGGCCGGCGCGGGCGTGGCGCTTCACGCCAAGCCGAGCGTGGCGGCGCAATGCGACATCCGCATCAATCACGGGGATCTGACGGCCCTTCTCTATCTGCAGGGCTACACGCGCGAGGCGTTTGTCCGACCGGGACAGGCATGACCGCAGGCATTGCTCCCGGATCGCCGCCGCGCGCGTTCTGTTCGTCCCCGGCCCCGCTCAGGCCAGCATCCCGCCATCGCTGTCATCGCCCGCCTCTTCCAGCAGGCGGTTCATGTCGGGCACGATGACACGGCGCTTGCCTTCGAGCACGATCACCCCGTCCTTCCTGAGTGCGGAAATCTGGCGGCTCACCGTCTCGACCGTGAGGCCGAGATAATCGGCCATCGCCTCGCGCGTGAGCGGCAGATCAAAGGTCAGCGACCCCACCCGGCCTCTCAGATGAAGCGCCGCATCACGCCGCCCGATGATCGCCAGGAGCGAGGCGATCTTTTCCCGCGCGGTCTTGCGCCCCAGAACCAGCATCCATTCGCGCGCGGCGTCAAGCTCGTCAAGCGTCATCTCGAGCAGGCGCTGCGCGATATGGGGCGTGCGCGCCATCATCTCCTCGAACGGCTTGCGGCGGAAACAGCACATGACGATATCGGTCGTGGCCACCACGTCATAGCTGGCATGGGCGCGACCCGGACGGCCGACGAAATCCGACGGCAGCAAAAGGCCCACCATCTGCGTGCGCCCGTCCTCCATGGTCTGCGTAAGCGTGGCGATGCCCGAGACGACCGAGGCCACGAAATCCATCGGGTCGCCCGACCAGATCACCGTCTGACCGGCCTGGAAACTGCGATAATATTTTATCGAATCGAGGTTTTCCAACTCGTCGGGTTCGCAGCGCGCACAAACGGCCCGGTGCCGGATCGGACAATCCGCACAATCCTGCGGGGCCGTATCCGCGATATGTTCAACTGTCGCCACTGTCACGTTCCCGCGATTGATCTGGGTCAAGGACTTAGTATGCCCCAAGCGTAAACCTTGGCACATGAATACGCAAACCAAACTGAGCCGTCTGGGTCTTTTTGATGCCAGGGTGCCGCGCTATACAAGCTATCCGACCGCGCCGCATTTCAGCCGGACCGTCGGCGAGGCGCTTTTTACCCAATGGATCAAGGCAATCCCGGAGGGGGCGGAAATCTCGCTCTACGTGCATGTGCCCTTCTGCCGAAGGCTCTGCTGGTTCTGCGCCTGCCGGACACAGGGCACGCAATCGGAAGCGCCGGTCGCGGCCTATCTCGAAACGCTCAAGGCCGAGATCGCCATGCTGGGCCGCATCCTGCCCGCGGGGGTGCATCTGTCGCGGCTGCACTGGGGTGGCGGCACACCCACGCTTCTGTCGCCTGCGATGATGACCGATCTTGCCGGCGCCATCCACGCGATCGCGCCCTTTACCGAGGCCACGGAATTCTCGGTCGAGATCGACCCGGGCGAGATCGACGGGCCGCGCCTCGACGCGCTGACGGCGGCGGGAATGAACCGCGCCTCGATCGGGGTGCAGGATTTTGACGGCGAGATTCAGAAAACCATCGGCCGCCTGCAAAGTTATGACATCACCCGGCAGGCGGCCGAGGAGATCCGCGCGCGCGGCGTCAAGAGCCTCAACGCCGACATCCTCTACGGCCTGCCCCATCAGAGCCGCGCGCGCATCACCGAAAGCGTGCAGAAACTGCTTTCGCTCAGCCCCGACCGGGTGGCGCTTTACGGCTATGCGCATGTGCCGTGGATGGCCAGGCGCCAGCAACTCATCCCGTCTGACGCCCTGCCCACCCCGCAGGAGCGGCTCGCGCTGTTCGACACCGCGCGGCGGCTGTTTCTGTGGGACGGCTATGACGAGATCGGCATCGACCATTTCGCCACCCCGTCCGACGGGCTGAGCGTGGCGCGACGCGGCGGGCGGCTGCGCCGCAATTTCCAGGGCTATACCGACGACACCGCCGGGGTGCTGATCGGGCTCGGCGCCTCGTCCATCTCGCGCTTTCCCCAAGGCTACGCGCAGAACGCGCCCGCCACCGGCGCGCATGTGGCGGCAATCCGCGAGGGGCGCTTCTCGACCGCGCGGGGGCACGTCTTTTCCGGGGATGACCGGCTGCGCGCGCGGCTGATCGAGGCGCTGATGTGCGATTTCAGGATCGACAGCGCCGAGATCATCAACGATTTCGCCGTCACGCCCGAGACGCTCAACGCGATACTCTCGCAGGTGGACCGCGCCTTTGCCGGGCATCTGCGGCTCGATGCGGACGGGCTTGCCATCCCGCCCGAGGTGCGCCCGCTCACGCGGATGATCGCGCGCAAGCTCGACGCCTACGAGATGAACGCCGAGGGACATTCCCCGGCCATCTGACCCGCACTCAGCGCCGATCCATCGCTGCCGCCAATAGCTTGCGCGCATACTCGGTCTGCGGCGCGGAAAAGAGCGCCTCCGCCTCGCCCGCCTCGATCACGTCGCCGCCCTTCATCACCAGCACCCGATGGCTCATCGCGCGCACCACATGCAGATCGTGGCTGATGAACAGGTAGGCCAGACCGTATTTCCGCTGGAGCGCGCGCAACAGGTCCACGATCTGCACCTGCACGGTCATGTCAAGGGCACTTGTCGGCTCATCCAGCACCACCAGCCTGGGGCGCAGGATCATGGCGCGGGCAATCGCGATGCGCTGGCGCTGCCCGCNNGAGAACTCGTGCGGGTAGCGGTCCATCATCGCGGGGTCGAGGCCGACCTCCGCCATCACCTCGGCCACAAGTTCGCGCGCCGGCCGGCCGCCGGGGTTGCCATGTACACCCAGCCCCTCGGCGATAATCTGCGCGGCGGTCATGCGCGGGCTGAGGCTGCCNNCGGGTCCTGAAAGACGATCTGCATCTGCGCCCGCCGCTTGCGCAATTCCCGCGTGGACCAGCGATTGACATCCTCGCCGGCGAAACGGATGCCGCCCTCCGAGGCGATCAGCCGCATGATCGCCAGCGCCNNTGACGGCCTTCACATGGCCCACGGTGCGCTTGAGAAACCCTTTCTGGATCGGAAACCACACCCGCAGATCGCGCGTCCCGACCACCACCGGCGCGCCCTCGGGCACCGGCGCGGGCCCGCCCGTGGCGCGCGCGGCCAGCAATTTGCGCGTATAGGGATGCGCGGGCGCGGC
>DIUD01000033.1:0-7113 GCA_002428225.1 Roseovarius sp. UBA6167
CCGGCTTGGAGGCGAGCGCGCCGATATTGCCAAGGCCGAGAACGGCGGTGCCGTTGGTGACCACGGCCACCAGATTGCCGCGCGCGGTATAGCGGCGCGCGGTCTGCGGATCGGCCTCGATCTCGAGGCAGGCCTCGGCCACGCCGGGGCTGTAGGCGCGCGCAAGGTCGCGCCCGTTGGCCATCGGCTTGGTGGGGCGGATTTCCAGTTTGCCGGGGCGCGGAAACTCGTGGTAGTCAAGCGCCGCCTGGCGCGGCGTGTCGCCCTCCCGATCTGTCATGGCCATCCTCCCTGCCGATGCCTGGTTTGGCGTCAAACCGTATCGCGGGGCCGTCATGACGGCCCGCGCCGCGATACTGGACGCAGCTAGCACCGTGGCACCCCTGTCGGCAATCCCGGCATTGCCCCGCGCAGTCATTTCCCGGCGAACGGGTGGCCGCGAGGGGTCAGTCCCGGCCGGGGCGGTTGCGCGCAAGGTGCCAGCGTCCGCAGGTCAGCCCGATTCGCAACCAGTCGCGTGAGCGCCGCGCACAGGCAGATGCCTCTTTCAGACGAACTGTTCGCGCAGCAGCCGTTCCTCCAGCCCGTGACCGGGATCGAAGAGGATCCGATGCGCGATATTGGTTTCGGAGCGGATCTCCACCCAGAGCACGCTTTCGACCCAGCGGCTGTCGGCATCGGCCATCACCGGGCGCTTGTCCGGCTCGATCACGTCAAAGCGCACCGTGGCGCTCTTGGGCAGCAGCGCGCCGCGCCAGCGGCGGGGGCGAAAGGCCGCCACCGCGGTAAGCGCGAGCACATCCGAGCCGATCGGCAGGATCGGCCCGTGGGCGGAATAGTTGTAGGCGGTCGAGCCCGCGGGCGTGGCGACCAGCGCGCCGTCGCAAATCAGTTCCTCCAGCCGCAGCCGCCCGTCGATGGTGATGCGCAGCTTGGCCGCCTGCGGGCCGGCGCGCAACAGCGAGACCTCGTTGATCGCCAGCGCCTCGTGGATCGTGCCGTCGCCGGCCTCGGCGCGCATGACAAGCGGGTTTATCACCTCCTCTTCGGCGCGCGCGAGGCGCTCGGGCAGGTCGGTCTCGGAATAGTCGTTCATCAGGAACCCGACCGTGCCGCGATTCATCCCGTAAACCGGCACGTCGAGCGCCTGCGTTCGGTGCATCGTGTGCAGCATGAAGCCATCGCCGCCAAGCGCCACGATCACATCGGCGCGGGCCTCGGGCACCGCGCCGTAGCGGGCGACCAGCGCGGCGCGCGCGGTCTGTGACGTGGGCACGTCGCTGGCGACAAAGGCGATTTTCTGCATAATGGGCTGTTCCCGGCAATTCCCCCCCTCTCGAAGCACAATTCGCGCGCCAAGGCCAGAGATGTCGGTCAGGCAAGCGATGCGGCGCTTTGCAATCTTTCAATGGCTCGGGCTTTGGGATAGGGAGCGCGCGAGACATCTTCTGGCGGAGGACATGCCATGCCCCATGACGGAAACCGGCCCGTGGCCGACACCGGCTTTTTCACCGAAGCACTCGCCTCGCGCGACCCCGAAATCGCCCGCGCGATCGCGCTGGAGCTTGGCCGGCAGCGCGACGAGATCGAGCTGATCGCGTCCGAGAACATCGTCTCGGCGGCGGTGATGGAGGCGCAGGGCTCGGTGATGACCAACAAATACGCCGAGGGCTATCCCGGGCGGCGCTATTACGGCGGTTGCCAGTATGTGGACATCGCCGAAAACCTCGCCATCGAGCGGGCGTGCAAGCTCTTTGATTGCGGTTTTGCCAATGTGCAGCCCAATTCCGGCTCTCAGGCCAATCAGGGCGTGTTCACCGCGCTGCTCACGCCCGGCGATACCATCATGGGCATGAGCCTCGACGCGGGCGGGCACTTGACGCACGGGGCCGCGCCCAACCAGTCGGGCAAATGGTTCAACGCGGTGCAATACGGCGTGCGCAAGCAGGACAACCTGATCGACTATGACCAGGTGCAGGCGCTGGCGAGCGAACATCGGCCCAGGCTCATCATCGCCGGCGGCTCGGCCATCCCGCGCCGGATCGACTTTGCGAGGATGCGCGAGATCGCCGATTCCGTGGGCGCGTATCTGCTTGTGGACATGGCCCATTTCGCCGGTCTCGTGGCGGCGGGCGAACACCCCAGCCCCTTCCCCCATGCCCATGTCGCCACCACCACCACCCACAAGACGCTGNNCCACCACCACCCACAAGACCCTGCGCGGCCCGCGCGGCGGCATGATCCTCACCAATGACGAGGCGCTGGCGAAGAAGTTCAACTCCGCGATCTTTCCCGGCATCCAGGGCGGCCCGCTCATGCATGTCATCGCCGCCAAGGCCGTGGCCTTCGGCGAGGCGCTGCGGCCCGGGTTCAAGGATTATATCAAGGCGGTGATCGCCAATGCGCAGGCGCTGTCGGACCAGCTTATCAAGGGCGGTCTGGACACGGTCACGCATGGCACCGATACCCATGTCGTGCTGGTCGATCTGCGGCCCAAGGGCGTCAAGGGCAATGCCACCGAAAAGGCATTGGGCCGCGCGCATATCACCTGCAACAAGAACGGCGTGCCGTTCGATCCCGAGAAACCCACCGTGACCAGCGGCATCCGCCTCGGCTCGCCCGCGGGCACCACCCGCGGCTTTGGCGAGGCGGAATTCCGCCAGATCGCCGACTGGATCATCGAGGTGGTCGATGGCCTTGCCGCGAATGGCGAGGACGGCAACCGGGCTGTCGAAGAAAGGGTCAAGGCCGAGGTGGCCGCGCTCTGCGCGCGCTTTCCGGTCTATCCGAACCTCTGAGACGGCGGCCTGAAACGGGTCGGGATGAACGGGTCGGGATGCATGGCGGGGGCGCATCCTGACCTCTCACGCCCCGCGATAGGGCTTTACATATTGCAGCGCCATGTCCCAGGGAAAGAAGATCCATGTGTCCTGGCTCACCTCGGTGATGAACGTGTCCACCTGCGCGCGGCCCATCGGCTTGGCATAGACGGTGGCGACATGGGCGCGCGGCATGGTCGCGCGCACCAGTTCGAGTGTGCGGCCGGTATCGACCAGGTCATCGACGATGAGAACCCCCGCCCCGTCGCCGACAATGCCCATGTCGGGCGATTTGATGATACGCGGCGCGGTCTGGTCCTGGTGATTGTAGGATTTGACGCTGATCGTATCCACAGTGCGGATGTCAAGCTCGCGCGCGACGATCATCGCGGGCGCCATGCCGCCGCGCGTGATCGCCACCACCGCGCGCCAGCGGCCCTCGGGCGCCTCGCCCTGAAGCCGCCAGGCCAGCGCGCGCGCGTCGCGGTGCAACTGGTCCCAACTGACGTGAAAGCCCTTTTCGTGGGGAAGGCGGTCGGTCACGGGCGCGTCTCAGGTCGCGTCGATATCGGGTGCATCCACGGCCTTCATGCCGACAACGTGATAGCCCGCATCGACATGGAGCACCTCGCCGGTCACGCCCGAACCCAGGTCCGACAGCAGATAGAGCGCCGAGCGGCCGACATCGTCGATGGTCACGTTGCGCCGCAGCGGCGAATTCAGCTCGTTCCATTTCAGGATATATCGGAAATCGCCGATGCCGCTTGCCGCCAGCGTCTTGATCGGCCCGGCGCTGATGGCGTTGACGCGGATGCCGTCGCGGCCGAGATCCTCGGCCATGTATCTGACCGACGCCTCCAGCGCCGCCTTGGCCACGCCCATGACATTGTAATGCGGCATGACCTGCTCGGCCCCGTAATAGGTGAGCGTGAGGGCCGATCCGCCCTCATCCATCATCTTCTCGGCGCGCTGCATCACGGCGGTGAAGGAATAGACCGAAATATCCATCGTGCGCAGGAAGTTGTCGCGGCTGGTATCGACATAGCGGCCGCGCAGTTCGTTCTTGTCGGAAAAGCCGATGGCGTGGACGACGAAATCGAGCTTGCCCCACCGCTCTGCCAGCGCCGCGAACAGCGCATCGACCGAGGCCATGTCGGCCACGTCGCAGGGCAGCACGACGTCAGAGCCGAGTTCGGCCGCGAGCGGATCGACGCGCTTTTTCAGCGCCTCGCCCTGATAGCTGAAGGCCAGTTCCGCGCCCGCGCCCGCGCAGGCCCTGGCGATGCCCCAGGCGATGGACTTGTCGTTGGCAAGCCCCATTATCAAGCCGCGCTTGCCCGTCATCAATGAGTTCGACATTCCCAACACCCGCCCTTATGCGATTTTTCTGACCTTTAGGCGATCAGGCAGGGTGCATCAAGACCCGCCCGCGCGGCGCGAATTGGCTTTGGTGACGGAGCATCGTAAAACTGTCACATCGGTTACACACTGTGACGAGCGGAGGCGAGATCATGGAACGGGACGGAATTTTTGCGGGGGATGACCCGTTTGCGATCGCGCGGCGCTGGCTGGCCGAGGCCGAAGCCGCCGAGATCAACGACCCCAACGCCATGGCGCTGGCCACCGTGGGAGAGGGCGGCCTGCCCAATGTGCGCATGGTTCTGCTCAAGGAAATCGCCGATGACGGCTTTGTGTTCTACACCAATTACCGCTCGACCAAGGGGCGCGAGCTGAGCGCGCATCCGATGGCGGCGGGGGTGTTGCACTGGAAATCGCTGCGCCGGCAGTTGCGGTTTCGCGGCACCGTCACGCGCGAGGAGGACGCGCGCGCCGATGCCTATTACGCCTCGCGCTCGCTCAAGAGCCGCCTCGGGGCCTGGGCTTCGCGGCAGTCCAGGCCGCTTGCATCGCGCGCCGCGCTGATGGCGGAGGTCGCCAGGGTGACGGCGCAAAAAGGCCCCAATCCGCCACGCCCGCCCTTTTGGGGGGGTTACAAAATCACCCCGCTTGAGATTGAGTGCTGGGCGGACGGGGCGTTTCGCCTGCATGACCGCTTCGTCTGGCGGCGCGCGTCACCGTCCGAAGCATGGAGCATCCAGCGTCTGAACCCTTGAATGTCGCGTTGCGTGAAATGCAGCATGTTGAAAGGGTGTCATATTTTTGGCTTGCAAGAGGCTTTCAACATGACACAAGTCTGGGTTTGGTCCTGGGGATGAAGACTGTCAGGTGGATGTGGTGGCCGAAGAAGACGCAGAAGAGATCCGCCGCGTAACGGGGCGTGTAAAGTGGTTCGATCCGGTCAAGGGCTTCGGCTTTGTGCTGGCGGATGACGGGGGCGCCGATATTCTGCTGCACGCCAATGTGCTGCGCAATTTCGGGCAAAGCTCGATTGCCGACCGGGCAGGGGTCGAGGTTGACATGCAGACCACCTTGCGCGGCAGGCAGGCGGTCCGGGTTGTCGCGATCGCGCCGCCCGATGATATGGCTCATTCCAGTCTCGAAGACCTTGAGGCGATCGACCCGGAAGTGATCCGCGCGGCCCCGCTGGAGCCCGCCCGCATCAAATGGTTCGACAAGGGCAAGGGATTCGGCTTTGCCAACACCTTCGGCAGCCCCGAGGACGTGTTCTTGCATATCGAGGTGCTGCGCCGCTCGGGGCTTTCCGATGTGCAGGCCGGAGAGGCGCTGGCCATTCGCACGATTGATGGTAAAAGGGGCCGCATGGCAACCGAGGTCTGCGGATGGGAAGCGGCAATACACTTAAGGGATTGATCGGCACAGTATTTCTTGTGGTGACGAGTGGCGCGGCGGTGGCGGAAACCTGCCAGGCGGATGTCGCGCAACTGCGCGGTCCGGGGGGCGAGGCGGTGTTTAGCGTCGAAGTCGCGGATACCCAGGAGGCGCGCGCGCAGGGGCTGATGAACCGCGAGAGCCTGCCGGCATCTGCCGGGATGCTGTTTGTATATCCCCGCCCGCGGTCCGTCGGCTTCTGGATGAAGGACACGCTGATCCCGCTTGACATGATCTTCATGGACAGGACCGGAACGGTGCAAAAGATCGGCCACGAGGCGCAGCCCCATGACGAGCGCCCGGTGATGGGCGGCGACGGGATTCAGACCGTGCTCGAGATCAATGGCGGGATGGCACGGCGCATCGGCATCAGCGAGGGCTGGGAAATGCGCCATCCGGCGGTCGATCAGGAGGTCGCCGCCTGGCCCTGCGCCACCGACTGAACGCAGTGCGGTTTTCGCTTTTCAAGCCGGGCGAACGGGCTTATCTGGGCGCATGGTCCGGGGCGTGGCGCAGTCTGGTAGCGCACCTGTTTTGGGTACAGGGGGTCGTGAGTTCGAATCTCGCCGCCCCGACCATCCCGCCCGGCGCCCGCCGGTTTTTCACCTGACATTTTAGCTCTGGCCGCCAAACCGGCGGATGACAGGGCTTTTTCGGCGCGCATGATGCGCGGTACGCCTGTGGAGGAATCGGCCGCGCGCCGGACGTGATCGCGCGCCTGTCCGGTCAACTCATTTTTCTCTCGAGCCGATGATTTTTTCCGTTGACCGAGGGAGGCGTTTTGCGTCAATTTGTGTGAGTGGAAGAAAGGGACACAATATATGGTGTCCACATACGGTGTCCACCCGGACAGGGACAGTCGGACATGACATCGCCACAGCCGGCTTTTCGGGCCTCTCCGTCACCAGGCGGATCGGTCCAGAAGGGCGGACAGGGCGTAAAGAGTGCGGCGCGAAACGGATAACAGGCCACAAGGCCATCAGGAAAGACGGGGCAGCGACAATGAAGATCGAACGCAAATTCACCAGTGCCGGCAAGGACGCCTATGCGGCGCTTGAATTCGTGACGACCAGTTCGGAAATCCGCAACCCGGATGGCAGCACCGTGTTTCGACTTGACGACATCGAGGTGCCGGCGGGCTGGAGCCAGGTCGCCAGCGACGTGATCGCGCAGAAATATTTCCGCAAGGCGGGCGTGCCCAACAAGCGCGCGCGCGTCCCCGAAGAGGGCGTGCCCGAGTTCCTCTGGCGCTCGGTCGCGGCCCATGAAAACGACGGCTTCGGCGGCGAGACGAGCGCCCGGCAGGTCTTCGACCGGCTGGCCGGGGCGTGGGCCTACTGGGGCTGGAAGGGCGGCTATTTCACCTCCGAGACCGATGCGCGCGCCTATTTCGACGAGATGCGCGTGATGCTGGCGATGCAGATGGCCGCGCCCAACTCTCCGCAATGGTTCAACACCGGGCTGCACTGGGCCTATGGCATCGACGGGCCGAGCCAGGGCCATT
>DIUD01000033.1:7119-10541 GCA_002428225.1 Roseovarius sp. UBA6167
GGGTGCGCGAGGCGCGGCTGTTCAAATACGGCTCGGGCACGGGCACCAATTTCAGCAGCTTGCGCGGCGAGGGCGAGCGGCTCTCGGGCGGGGGCAAATCCTCGGGCCTCATGGGGTTCCTGAAAATCGGCGACCGCGCGGCGGGCGCGATCAAGTCGGGCGGCACCACGCGGCGCGCGGCCAAGATGGTGATATGCGACGCCGACCACCCCGATATCGAGGAATTCATCAACTGGAAGGTGAAGGAAGAACAGAAGGTCGCCAGTATCGTCGCCGGCTCCAGGATGCACGAGGCGAAGCTCAACGAGATCTTCGCGGCGATCCGGGAATGGGATGGATCCACCGAGGATGCGGTCGATCCGACAAGGAACCCGAGCCTGAAAACCGCCATTCGCGGCGCCAAAAAGGCGTATATCCCCGAAACCTATGTCAAGCGGGTGCTCGATTACGCGAAACAGGGCTACGATAGCATCGAGTTTCCGACCTATGACACCGACTGGGACTCCGAGGCCTATGCCTCTGTCTCGGGGCAAAACTCCAACAACTCGATCCGCGTGACCGATGCCTTTCTCAAGGCGGTCAGGGAGGATGCGGACTGGGCGCTGATCAACCGCGTCGATGGCACCACCGCCAAGACCATCAAGGCGCGCGATCTGTGGGAGCAGGTTGGTCACGCCGCCTGGGCCTGCGCCGATCCGGGCATCCAGTATCACGACACCGTCAACGCCTGGCATACCTGCCCCGAGGACGGGGCGATCCGCGGCTCGAACCCGTGCTCGGAATACATGTTCCTCGACGATACCGCCTGCAACCTGGCCTCGATGAACCTGCTGAAGTTCCACAAGGACGGGGAATTCGACGCCGAGGCCTACATGCACGCCACCCGCCTCTGGACGGTGACGCTCGAGATTTCGGTGCTGATGGCGCAATTCCCCTCGAAGGAAATCGCGCAACTGAGCTATGAATTCCGCACGCTCGGCCTGGGCTATGCCAATATCGGCGGTCTGCTGATGAACATGGGGCTGGGCTACGATTCGGCGGAGGGGCGCGCCATGTGCGGCGCGCTCACCGCGATCATGACCGGCGTGGCCTATGCGACCAGCGCCGAGATGGCCGGCGAGCTGGGGGCTTTTGCGGGCTATGAGCGCAACGCGCGGCATATGCTGCGCGTGATCCGCAACCACCGCAACGCCGCTCATGGTGCCACCGGGGGTTATGAGGGGCTGGCGGTCAAGCCGGTGCCGCTCGATCATGCCAACTGCCCCGATGCGCGGCTGGTCGATCTGGCGAAGGCAAGCTGGGACGAGGCGCTCAAGCTGGGCGAGAAACACGGCTATCGCAACGCGCAAACTACGGTCATCGCCCCCACCGGCACGATCGGGCTGGTGATGGATTGCGACACGACCGGAATCGAGCCGGATTTCGCGCTGGTGAAGTTCAAGAAGCTGGCGGGCGGGGGCTATTTCAAGATCATCAACCAGTCGGTGCCCGCCGCCCTTGAAAAGCTGGGCTATGGCGCGGCGCAGATCGGCGAGATCGTGAGCTATGCGGTCGGCCATGGCTCTTTGGGTAATGCGCCGGGGATCAACCACACCTCGCTGATCGGCCACGGGTTCGGCGAGGCGCAATTGACCAAGATCGAGGCGTCGCTGGGGCAGGCCTTCGATATCCGGTTCGTGTTCAACCAGTGGACGCTGGGAGAGGAGTTCTGCACCGGTGTGCTGGGCATCCCGGCGGCGCGGCTCAACGATCCGGCCTTCGATCTGCTGGCGCATCTGGGCTATTCGCGCCGTGACATCGAGGCCGCCAACGATCACATCTGCGGGACGATGACGCTGGAGGGCGCGCCGCATCTCGATCCGGCCCATTACCATGTTTTCGACTGCGCCAATCCCTGCGGCAAGAAGGGCAGGCGCTATCTCAGCGTGGAGAGCCACATTCACATGATGGCGGCGGCGCAGTCCTTCATCTCGGGCGCGATCTCCAAGACGATCAACATGGCCAACGATGCCACCATCGAGGATTGCCAGAAGGCGTATGAATTGTCGTGGTCGCTGGGCGTCAAGGCCAATGCGCTCTATCGTGACGGCTCCAAGCTGAGCCAACCGCTGGCCGCCGCGCTGGTGGAGGATGACGACGAGGCCGCCGAAATCCTCGAATCCGGCAGTGCGCAGGAAAAGGCCGCCGTGCTGGCCGAGAAGATCGTCGAGAAGGTGGTGATCAGGGAGGTGATCCGCGCCGCCCGCGACAAGCTGCCCGAGCGGCGCAAGGGCTATACGCAAAAGGCGATTGTCGGCGGTCACAAGGTCTATCTGCGCACCGGCGAATACCAGGACGGCAAGCTGGGCGAAATCTTCATCGACATGCACAAGGAGGGGGCCGGTTTCCGCGCGATGATGAACAATTTTGCCATCGCCGTCTCGGTCGGCCTGCAATACGGCGTGCCGCTGGAGGAGTTCGTCGATGCCTTCACCTTTACCAAGTTCGAGCCTGCGGGCCTCGTGCAGGGCAACGATTCGATCAAAAACGCCACTTCGATCCTCGACTACATCTTCCGCGAACTGGCGGTGAGCTATCTCGACCGCACCGATCTGGCCCATGTCAAACCCTCGGGCGCGTCATTCGACGACCTGGGCCGCGGCGAAGAAGAAGGTGTAAGCAATATCAAGGAGATGTCGAGCGAAGCCGCGAACCGCTCTCTGGAGGTGCTCAAGCAGATCAGCTCCTCGGGCTACCTGCGCAAGCGGCTGCCACAGGAACTTGTGGTGTTCCGGGGCGGACAGGCCACCGGCACCACCGGGCCGACGGGCGATGCCGAGACGGCGCTTCGGACGCTGGTGCCCGAGACCATGCAGGCGAGCGTGGCGACGGCGACGGTTGCCACCGTGTCGATGGACGCCCGCACCAGGGCGCGGATACAGGGCTACGAGGGCGAGGCCTGCGGCGACTGCGGCAACTACACGCTGGTCAGAAACGGCACCTGCATGAAATGCAACACCTGCGGCGCGACGAGCGGGTGTAGCTGAAGGAGGCCAGACCAAGGAACATGAGACCCGCTGGCGAGGCGTCGCCCGAGCCGGCGAGCAGCGCGACGAGACGGGACAGTTCGCCGAGCGGCCCGGTGGCGGGCAGCGCGAGGGAGGCGATGCCGGTGAGCATGGCGAGAAGTCCCGCCCACCAAGTCAAGGAGTTGGGGCGAAGGTAGCGCATGGGTCAGGCCCTCCGGATCAGGGTGGTAAAGAAGGCGGCCAGCCGGGCGAGCCAGCCGGTCGGCCCAGTGGGTGAGGCGCGCGGCATCAAGGGGGTGCTCACCGGCACCTCCGGCATCGGCAAGACCACCCAACTGCTGACCCTCGATCCGCAGCGAACGCTTTTCCTGAACCTCGAGGCGGGCGAGCTGGCCGTGCAGGGCTGGCCCGGCG
>DIUD01000061.1 GCA_002428225.1 Roseovarius sp. UBA6167
TCTGCTGCGGGCAGATGAAATGGATATGCGCGTCGAACCCGCCGGGGGTGAGGATGCGCCCCTCGCCCGCGATGATCTCGGTTCCCGGCCCGATGACGATATCCACGCCGGGTTGCGTGTCGGGGTTGCCCGCCTTGCCGATGGCGGCAACCAGGCCGTCGCGCAGGCCGACATCGGCCTTGGTGATGCCCTGGTGATCGACGATCAGCGCGTTGGTGATGACGGTATCCATCGCCCCGCCCGCGCGGGGGGCCTGGGACTGGCCCATGCCGTCGCGGATGACCTTGCCGCCGCCGAATTTCACCTCCTCGCCATAGGTGGTGAGATCGCGCTCCACCTCGATGACGAGATCGGTATCGCCAAGCCGCAGCCGGTCGCCCGTGGTCGGGCCATACATGGCGGCATAGGCGGCGCGGGGGATGGAATGGGGCATGGCTCAGAGGTCTCCGATGGCCCGAGGCGCGCCGCCGGGCAGGGCCCGACCGCGGGGGGGCGCCGCAACCGCTGCGGCGGGACGATTTATGGTGCCGAATACTGCTACGATTGCGCGGGTGTGCGAGGCTGCAAAAGCGCCCGCCCGGGGGGCGGTCGGGCGCTGCCCGGCGGCGCTTCGCGCCTCGATTCCGGGCAAGGGGCACATTTGACCGATCCCGCGCATCTACAACTCCCCCATCACCTGCTGATTGAATCCGAACACCCGCCGCGCGCCGCCATAGGGGATGAGCCGGACCTCGCGGGTCTGGCCCGGCTCGAAGCGGATCGCGGTGCCTGCGGGAATGTCGAGCCGCTGCCCGCGTGCCGTGGCGCGGTCAAAGGACAGCCCCGGATTGGCCTCGGCGAAATGGTAATGGCTGCCCACCTGCACGGGCCGGTCGCCGGTATTGGCGACCATCAGCACGGTGACGGGGCGGCCCTCGTTGAGGGTGATCGCGCCCTCGGCGGGGATCACCTCTCCGGGGATCATTTCCGCCACCGGGCCAGCGCATAGCCGCCCGCCAGCGCCAGCGCGCCCAACACGATCAGCCACATGGCATCGATCCCGTGCGGGTGCAGATGCGGGCCGGTATGGGCCTGCGCCAGCGTCGGCAAGAGGGTGAGGGGGATAAGGGCGTAACGCATGGGTCTCTCCTTTCAGCGGATCGGGTTATGGACGGTGACAAGCTTGGTGCCGTCGGGGAATGTCGCCTCGACCTGCACGGAATGGATCATCTGCGCGATGCCCGACATGCATTGCTCGGACGTAATCACATGCGCGCCCGCCTCCATCAGATCGGCGACCGTGCGGCCCTCGCGCGCGCCTTCGACCACGAAATCGGTAATCAGCGCCACCGCCTCGGGGTGGTTCAGCCGCACGCCGCGCGCGAGCCTGCCGCGCGCCACCATGGCGGCGAGCGAGATCAGCAGCTTGTCCTTTTCGCGGGGGGTGAGGTTCATCGGCTCGGTCTCCTAGAGTTGCCAGACGCGGGGGCACGGACCGGGGCGCAGCACCGCCAGGATCCGCAGGATCTGCCGCCGCAGCGGCCAGCCGTCGCCCGCCATCAGCCGCACGATTAGCCGCCCGTCCAGGCCCGAGGCGCCGCCCGCGACGCCCGGCTCATCCAGCGCGCGGCGCACCCGCGCCACCGCGTCCCCGGCCCCCTGCGCCACCAGCGCCAGCGTGGCAAAGGCGCGCGCGCCATTGAGCACGCCGGGCCCGGCGGTCAACGCTGCGGTGCCCAGATGCAGCGGCTCGACCAGCACGGGGCGGCCCGCGCGCGTGATCCGGCGGGTGTCGCGCAGGCATACCCGCGTCACCGTCTCGCCCATGGCGGCGCGCCCCAGGATCACCGCCTCCAGCATCAGGCACGAGGCGTCGGGGCCAAGGTCGATCACCGTCTCGCGCGCGAGATCGCTTGCGTCGAACAGGATCGTTTCCTGCGGCAGCCAGTCGAGATGCGCGCCCGCCCCCACCACATGCCGCACCGAAACATGCGCCGCGCCACCCATGCTGCGATAGGCGCGTTCGGCGGTCTGCGTCGTGGCCGTGGCGCGGCAACCCGCGCCCAGATCGAGCGAGAGCGACAGCCGGTCGCCGCCCGCAAGCCCGCCGGAGGTGTTGAGAAACACCACCTCCGGCCCCAGAGCGCCCGGATGCACAAACGCCTTGGCCGATCCCGCCTGCGCCAGCCGTTCCAGCCGCCCAGCCCCCGGACCGGGCGCGATCGTGACACACGCGCGCCCGTGCGAGCGTTCCAGAACGGGGGCGGGCAGGGCAGTCATCGGCAGGGCGCTCCTTTCGCGGCCAGCCTAACCAGACCGCGCCCGACCGCCAGACAGGGCCGCATCTGCGCCCCGCTCACGGGGGCGCTGACAGGCCGAATTGCCCGAAAAACCGGCAGATTGCCCGTCAAATCGACACTTCGCGCAAGAGCCGCGCGCGATCCACCGTCGCCGCAGGCTCTGACAGGCGCACCTCGCCGCGATTGAGCACCACGATCTCGTCCGCCAGCCCGTAGGCGAAATCGAAATATTGCTCGACCAGAACGATGGCGATCTCGCCCTCACCGCGCAAAAGGCCGATCACTTCGCCGATCTGCTTGATGATATTGGGCTGGATGCCCTCGGTCGGCTCGTCGAGCAAGAGCACGCGGGGCCGCGCGATCAGCGCCCGCGCGATAGCCAGCTGCTGTTGCTGCCCGCCCGACAGATCGCCACCGCGCCGGTCCTTCATCTGCGCCAGCACCGGGAACAGATCGTAGATGCGCGGCGGAATCCGATGCTCGGATTTTGGCAGGCAGGCGAACCCGGTTTGCAGGTTCTCGGTCACCGTGAGCAGCGGAAAAACCTCGCGCCCCTGAGGCACATAGCCCATGCCCGCCCGTGCCGCCTGTGCGGCACTCAGGTGGTCGAGCACCACCCCGTCGAGCGTGATGCGTCCGCCCGAATAAGGGTGCCGCCCGGCGATGGCTTTCAACAGGCTGGTCTTGCCCACCCCATTGGTGCCCATCACCGCCGTCACCGCGCCGGGCCGCGCGGTCAGGCTGACGCCGTGCAGGATCTGCGAGGCGCCGTAATGCAGGGTCAGGTTCTCGACACTCAGCATCGCTCATCTCCCCAGATAGACATCAATCACCTGTTGGTTGCGGGTGACGTGATCCAGACTGCCCTCGGCCAGAACCGCGCCCTCGTGCAGCACCGTCACCCGGCAATCGAGGCGGCGCACGAACTCCATGTCATGCTCGATCACCACCACGGCGCGGGTTTGCGCCGCGCGTTTCAGGAGGTCTGTGGTGTGTTCGCGCTCGGCGGGGGTCATACCGGCGGCGGGCTCATCGACCAGCAAAAGGCGCGGGGCCTGCGCCAGCAACATGCCGATCTCCAGCCATTGCTTCTGCCCGTGGCTCAACTCTCCGGCGAGGCGCGGGAGGGCATCGGCAAGGCCGATCTCCTCGGCGATGTCACGGATGCGCGCCTCGGCATCCGCGCTGCGCCGGGACAGCAGCACCTCGAACGGCCCGCGCGGGGCCTTGAGCGCCATGGCAAGGTTGTCGCGCACGGTTTGCGCCTCGAACACGGTGGGTTTCTGAAACTTGCGCCCGATTCCCGCCTGCGCGATGGCGCTCTCGCTCAGCCCCAGCAGCGAGACGGATTTCTCGCCCCAGATCACCCGGCCCTCATCTGGGCGCGTCTTGCCGGTGACGATATCCATGAAGGTCGTCTTGCCCGCGCCGTTGGGTCCGATGATCGCACGCAGGCCGGTCTCGGGGATGGAAATGGACAGCTTGTTGATGGCGCGGAACCCGTCGAAGGTGACCGACACGCCCGAGACTTCGAGAATCGCGCTCATGATTTCCTCACCAGCCGGTCGAACACGCCGCCGATGCCGCGCGGCAGGAACAGCGTGACCGCGACAAAGCCGAAGCCCAGCAGCACCAGCCACCAGTCGGTCCAGTTGATTGTGTAAAAGCCGAGGTCGATCGCGGGCGCGCCGCCGCCGGTGAACCAGCTCGACGCGAGGCTGACCACCGCCGCGCCGATCACCGCGCCATAAAGCCGCCCGCGCCCGCCGATCGCCACCCAGACAGCCAGATAGATCGAGGCGATGGGGGCGATTTCCGCCGGGTTGACGATGCCCGCCTGCGGATAATAGAGCGCCCCGGCGATCCCCGCGACCACGGCCGTGAGGGTAAAGACCACCAGCTTGTAATGCTCCACCTCGTAGCCAAGGAACCGCACCCGCGCCTCGTTGTCGCGTATCGCGCGGATGACCGAGCCGAACTTGTCCGAGACCAGCCAGGCGAAGAACAGATAGCCAAGCCCGAGCGCCGCCGCCGAGGCCCAGAAGAACCACAGCGAGAGCGTCGCTTGCGGCACATGATCGAGACCGGGAATGTTCTGCAACCCCGAGAGGCCATTGTTTCCGCGCAGCCCGCTGTCGTTCTGGAACAGGTAGAGCGACAGCGCCAGCGTCATCGCCTGCGTCAGGATCGACAGGTAAACGCCGGTGACGCGGCTTCGGAACGCAAGCCAGCCGAAGACCAGCGCCAGAAGCCCCGGCACCAGCACCACCATCGCCAGTTGCAGCGGCAGCGAATGGGCAAAGCCCCAGAGCGCCGGCAATTCGCTGCTGCCCACCACGCCAAAGATCTGGCCGGCGATGGCGTCGGTGATCTCGGTTTCGGTGGGCGGAATGGGGGCGGACAGAAGCGCCTCGGTCACGATGCCCTCGGTGCGGGCATACATCAGCCACATGCCGATGGCATAGCCGCCGATCCCGAAAAACGCGAAATGGCCCAGGCTGAGGATGCCGCAATAGCCCCAGACCACATCCATCGCCACCGCGATCAGACACAGGCAGAGCGTCATGCCGAGTATCTTGACCATCGAGGTGGACAGCGTGCCGGACCCGAACCCCTCGGCCAGCACCGTCACGCCAAGGGTAAAGAGCGCGAGGCAGCCGAGAAACCACAATGTGGCGGGTTGGGAGGCGAGAAAGCCCCCCGCCGGCACCGTGCCCTCGCGCCTTCGCGCGCCCCCGGAAGATTTCCGGCCAGAAGAAACACCAGAAGAAACTGCGGTCATGCGATCAATCCCCCGCGGCCCGGCCCTTGAGGGCGACGATGCCCTTGGGCCGGAACTGAATGAAAAGGATGATGAAAAGGATCATATAGGTCTGTGCGGCGAGCGTGTTGGACGGGTTGAACCATTCGATGCCCTTTTGCAGGAAGCCGATCATCGACGCCCCCGCCAGCGTGCCCCAGACATTGCCGACACCGCCCACCACCACGGTCATGAAGCTTTGCACGATGTAGTTGGCCCCCATCTCCGATGTGACCTGCGCATAAAGCCCGATGGCCACGCCCGCGATGCCCGCGATGCCCGAGCCAAGCCCAAAGGTCAGCATGTTGATGCGGTCGGGGTTGATCCCCATCGAGGCGGCCATGCCGGGGTTTTGCGTCACCGCCCGCACCTCCAGCCCCAGCCTTGTGCGCTTGAGGATATAGAGAAGCAGCGCGAGAAAGATCAGCGCCAGCACGAAGATCGCCACCCGTATCGAGGAAATGCCGACGATGTCGTTGAAAGTGAGCGCGCCCCCCAGCCAGTCGGGCGCGGTCAGGGGCCGGGCCTGGGTGCCAAAGATGTTCTTGGCCAGTTGTTGCAGGGCAATGGAGATGCCGAAAGTGGCCAGCAGCGTTTCCAGCGGGCGGGTGTAGAGGTGGCGGATCACCAGACGCTCCATCGCCACGCCAGCGCCGAAGGTCACGGCAAAGGCCAGCGGCAGGGCGACGATCAGGCTGACGGTATAATCGGGCACGAAAATCTGCACCACATAGCCGGTATAGGCGCCCATCATGATGAATTCGCCATGGGCCATGTTGATCACGCCCATGACGCCAAAGGTGATGGCAAGCCCGATGGCGGCAAGAAAGAAGATCGACGCGAGCGACAGCCCGTCAAGGATCAGGTCCGCCCCCTGATAGAGCGCGATCTGCCTCGTGGTGGCCGAAAGTGCCTGCTCGGCGGCAGCGGTGATTTCGGCGTCGGGCTCTGTATAGGTCTCGAAGAACACATGCGCGGCCACCGCGTCCGTCACCTCCGCGGGGCCCGAGCGCGGCGGCACACGGCCTGCGGCCTCGAGCGCCTCATAGGCGCGCAGGCGCATCGCCTGCGTGTCGAGCCGGTGAAGCGGGATGCCGCCCACGCTGCCGCCCTCGATCTGTGCCGCGAGCGCGTCGCGCAGATCCTTCGGCGTGGGGCGCGGCGGCGCGAGGTTCGCGGCCACAAGCCGGTCATGCGCCTCGATCCCGGTCAGGTCCTCGCCCACCTCCAGCACCCGCGCGATATTGGCCCCTTCGGGCAGCGACGCCGCCACGCCCGGCACCCTGCCGGTGATCTGGTTGAGGACGGCGCGCGCCTCGATGGCGATATCGCCCGCAAGGCCCTCTATCGCGGCGAGCCTGTCCGCGCGATCCGGGCCGAATTGCGCGGTGAGCAGCGTCAAGAGCCGCGCCTTGCGCGCGCGCAGGCCCGCATCCGTCTCGACATCAAGCGACGCCATGAGCGGGGCGATCTGTCCGGCCTCGGGGCTGCGGGCAATGGCGTCAAGCGCGGCGCGGCGGCGCTCGGGGTCCGGGTCGGACAGCGCGAGCGGCACCAGCGCGGCGGCGACCACGGCACGCACGCCCGCATTGGGCCGGATCGGTGACACATCCCGGCTTGTCAGGCCCGTCACCGCCATGCCGCCGTCGATCTCTCTCAGCCCGCCCGCGTCGTCGCTGTAAAGGAACATCCCGTCCGCGCGCCGCTCGACCACGCCGCGATCCTGCCAGCGGCGCAGGAATTCCGCCGCCTCGGGGTGGCCGGAGGACAGCAGCGCCGCGACCATCGCGCCCGCCGTGCCGCGCGCGGGCGTGGCAATCGCCGCACGATGCTCTTGCAGGAGCGGTTGCAATGATGTTTGCGCGTGGCCCGCGTCCGGTAGCAGCAAGGCCAGCAGAAGGGCAAGCACATGAAAACAGGCGCGCAGGGGATCAGGGCGCATTTGGCGATCCGGTCATGTCAGGGAAGGGGGGGCCGGGCAGCAAGAGCCGCCCGACGCAAGGCGTCAGTAGTTCGAGGTCATCTGGATGCAGGTGCCCGTCTCGGTGTTGAACATGCCGCAGTTCAGATCCTTCCAGTCGCTTTTCAACACGGCGCTTTCGGGCAGGTAATCGGTCCAGGCGTCACCCGGCACTTCCTCGGTCTGGCTGATGATGTCGAATTGCCCATCGGCGCGAATCTCGCCGATCAGCACGGGTTTCGACAGGTGGTGATTGGCGTTCATCACCGCCATGCCGCCGGTCAGGTTGGGAAATTCCTGTCCCCACATCGCCGCGCGCACCGCGTCCACATCGGTTGTGCCCGCCTCTGTGACGGCATTCACCCACATGTTGAAGCCGATGTAATGCGCCTCCATCGGATCATTGGTGACGCGGTTCGTATCGCCGATGAAGGCGTGCCACGCCTCGATGAAGGCGGCGTTTTCCGGCGTGTCGGCGGACATGAAATAGTTCCACGCCGCGAGATGGCCAACCAGTTCGGTCGTGTCGAGGCCCGACAACTCCTCCTCGCCCACGGAAAAGGCGACCACGGGGATATCGTCGGCGCTCACACCGGCGGCGGCCAGTTCCTTGTAAAAGCCGATATTGGCGTCGCCATTGATGGTCGAGATCACGCCCACCTTCTTGCCGCCCGCGCCAAGCGCCACCACATCGCCAACGATGGTCGCCCAGTCGGAATGGCCGAAGGGGGTGTAGTTGACAAAGATATCCTCGGCCGCGATGCCCTTGGATTTCAGGTAGGAATCAAGAATGTTGTTGGTGGTGCGGGGATAGACATAGTCGGTGCCCAGGAGCGCGAAGCTCTCCACCCCAAGCTCTTCGAGGAAATAATCCACCGCCGGGATCGCCTGCTGGTTGGGCGCGGCGCCGGTGTAGAACACATTCCTCGAACTTTCCTCGCCCTCGTATTGCACCGGGTAGAACATCAGCCCGTTCAACTCCTCAAGCACCGGCAGAGCGGATTTGCGGCTGACGGAGGTCCATGAGCCGAAGATCACGTCAACATTGCTCACGGTCAGCAATTCGCGTGCTTTCTCGGCAAAGAGCGGCCAGTCGGAGGCGGGATCGACCACCACCGCCTCGATCTGGCAACCCAGCAGCCCACCCTTGGCGTTCTGCTGATCGACCAGCATCAGCACGGTATCCTTGAGCGTGGTCTCGGAAATCGCCATCGTGCCCGACAGCGAATGCAGCACGCCCACCTTGATGGGGCAGTCCTGCGCCAGCGCCGGGGCGGCGATGAGCGCGGTAGTGGTGGCCAGCCCGGCCAGCAGGGTCTTTCTCATGGTCTTGCGACTCCCTTGTCAGGGCTGCGCGGGCTTCAGGGGCGATTTGCCCGCTGTCAGGCTTGCGCGGCAGCGTCTCGGTTGCGTCGCGTCCGGGGCCCTGATGGTGGCCGGAGCCATCAGAAGGCGCGCCCGGACTGGCGAACAACGCCACCCAAGCGCCCGACAGGCCGCGCCGCCATCGCACCGCGCCATTTCCGCGCCCGCAGACGTTGTATTGCCCGGTTTTTAAGCCTGATCTGGCAGAGTTGCCTTATTCCAGGACAGTTGACGCACATCCGCCCGCCGCGCGCCCGAAAACCCAGCTTGCCAAAAACTTTGCCCTCTCGAAAAAAGCTCCTTGCGCGATTCGCCGCATGGTCTTATCTAGCCCGCACAGACGCCAACGCACGCGCCTCTGGCCGGTGGGACATCCACCCGTGTTTACGTAGCGACGGTAACGTCTCCTGTTGGAACTGGTCGGGTGAAAGCCCGGGTCTTGATCGGAGATGACCATGAACGCCTACGTAAACCCGCTTGCGGGCGGCGATGCTGTTTTCGCGCCGTCCCCTCTTGTTGATTACATCCGTGGCAGCGAGTTTGACCGCCCGACGCTGGTCATCCACCGCGAGACCGTGGCGCGGCAGTATCGCGCGCTGAAATCCGGGCTGGGCCGCGCGCATATCCACTATGCCGTCAAGGCCAACCCCGCGCGCGAGGTGATCGAGGTGCTGATCGCCGAGGGCAGCCATTTCGACGCCGCCTCGCGCGGGGAAATCGAGCTTTGCCTCGGCCTCGGCGCCGCGCCCGAGACGATCTCCTTTGGCAACACGGTCAAGCGCGCCTCTGACATCGCCTTTGCATATCGCGCCGGGATCACGCTGTTCGCCGCCGATAGCGAAATGGAGCTGGACAAGATCGCCGAACACGCGCCGGGCGCAGAGGTCTATATCCGCCTTCTTGTCGGGGCGACCGGGGCGGACTGGCCCCTGAGCCGCAAGTTCGGCTGCGCACCCGAGCGCGCGCTGGCGCTGATGGATCGCGCGGTGGCGCTCGGGCTTGCGCCTGTGGGCCTGTCGTTCCACGTGGGCAGCCAGACCCGCCGCGCCGAGATGTGGCGCGAGACGCTCGACCGCGTGTCGGGCGTCTGGGCCGAGGCGCGCGCCGCCGGTCACGCGCTGTCGCTCATCAATATCGGCGGCGGCTTTCCGGCCTTCTACGGCGAGGCGATCGAGGCCCCCGAAACCTACGCCGCGCAGGTGATGGCGATGGTCGAGCCGCGCTTTCCGGGTGCCCTGCGCGTGATGGCAGAGCCGGGGCGCGGCATGGTGGCCGAGGCAGGCATGATCGCCGCCGAGGTGCTGCTGGTGAGCCGCAAGGCTGACGACGATCTCTGCCGCTGGGTCTATCTCGATATCGGCCGCTTTTCCGGGCTGGCCGAGACCGAGGGCGAGGCGATCCGCTATCAGTTCCTGACCGAGCGCGAGCACGAGCCGACCGGCCCCTGTATCCTTGCCGGCCCGTCCTGCGACAGCGCCGATGTGCTGTATGAGAAGCGCCCCGTTGCCCTGCCCCTGGGCCTGCGGGCGGGCGATCGCGTCATCATCCGCAATTGCGGGGCCTACACGTCAAGCTATTCCTCGGTGGGCTTCAACGGCTTTCCGCCGCTGGACGTCGTGGTGATCTGAAGGGGGCTTTGAGGCGGCGGTTGACCTCAGTCACTGAACCGCGCAAGTGCATCGCTCCAACGTCCGCTTCGGGCCACTTCGTGACCGCAAGCCGCCCCGATCTTCCGGGGCGGTCTGGTTTCTCAGCCAAACACCCGGCTCAGCGCCGCATCCGTCGCCGCCACCAACGTGTCGATATCGTCGCGGGTGGCAATCAGCGCGGGCGAATAGCACAGCGTGTTGTTGAAGCCCGGCACCACACGATTGGCGGCCCCGATGATGACGCCCTGTGCCATGCAATCGGCGACCACGGCCTGCACCTGACTTTCCGGGGCTGGCTCTTTCGTCGCACGCTCCGCCACCAGTTCCGCCCCCAGAAACAGCCCCTTGCCGCGCACATCGCCGATCACCTCGTGCCGGTCCTGAAGCGCGCGCAACCGGTCGAGCATGTAATCGCCCATTGCGACCGTGTTCTCCAGCAGCCCCTCCTCCTCGATGATCGCGACGTTTTCCAGCGCCGCCGCAGGCCCCGCCGTGCAGCCGCCAAAGGTCGAGATGTCGCGGAAATAGCTCATCGGGTCGCTGGCCTCGTCGCGGAACATCTCGAACACCCGCTCGCTGGTCACACAGCAGGCGATGGCGGCGTAGCCCGAGGCCACCCCCTTGGCCAGGGTGACGATATCGGGCGCCACCCCGTAATGCTGATAGCCGAACCAGGTGCCGGTGCGGCCCATGCCGCACACCACCTCGTCGATATGCAGCAGGATGTCGTGTTTGCGGCAGATCTCCTGCACACGCGGCCAGTAGCCCTCGGGCGGCACGATCACGCCGCCGCCCGCCGTCACCGGCTCGAGGCAGAGCGCGCCCACCGTGTCGGGGCCCTCGGCCATGATCACCGCCTCGATGGCATCGGCCGCCGCCGCGCCATAGGCTTCGCCCTCCAGATCCCATTGCGCGCGGTATTCAAGGCAATGCGGCACCCGCACGAAACCGGGGGCAAAGGGGCCGTATTGGGCGTTGCGCTCGTCCTGCCCGCCCGCCGAGAGACAGGCCAGCGTCGTGCCGTGATAATCGCGGTCGCGGTAGAGGATCTTGTGCTTTTTGCCGCCATGGCGCTTGTGCGCGATCTGGCGAACCATCTTGAACGCCTTCTCGTTCGCCTCCGAGCCGGAGTTGGTGTAATAGACCCGGCTCAGCCCCGGCATCTTGCCGATCAGCCGTTCGGCAAACAGCGCACCGGGGACCGAGCCCGCGGAGCCCGCGAAATAGGGCAGGCGGATCAGTTGGTCGCGCACCGCGTTGGCGATCCGCTCGCGGCCATAGCCGACATTGACGGTCCAGACCCCGCCCGAGGTGCCGTCGAGATACGCGCGGCCCCTCTGGTCCCAGACGCGCATCCCGCGCCCCTCGACGATGAGGCGCGGATCGGCCTTGGGGTCGGGGCCGGTCCAGGGGGCGTGCTGGATCAGGTGATGCCAGACATGGGCGCGGTCGGCCTCGACCACGCGGGCAATGTCATTGTCCAGGGGTTTTGCGTTCATCGCTCGCTCCATCGCAGATAGACCGCCCCGCGCGCGGGGGACAGGATCGTCGCCCCGAGGGCGCGCAGGCGCATATCCGCGCCCCTGCCATATGTGATTTCATCGGGGCCCTTAACCTCTGTTGCCCTGCCGGAGGTTCCGCGCCATGATGCGCGCTGTCAAGGGGATCGGATCATGCGCAAGTTTCTGGTGGTGCTCGACGACAGCCGCGAATGTCTCAACGCCATGCGGTTCGCCGCCATGCGCGCCGCCCATACCGGCGGCGCGGTGACGATCCTGTCGGTAATCGCGCCCGATGAGTTCAATCACTGGATCGGCGTCGGCGATCTCATGCGCCAGGAGGCGCGCGAGCGAATCGAGGCGCATTTCGAGGTTTTCGCCAAGTGGATGCGCGACAAGCAGGGCATCGACCCCGTGCTTGTCATCCGCGAGGGCGAGGCCGCCTCCGAGATCATCACCCATGTGCAGGAAGATCCCGAGATCGGCGTGCTCGTGCTTGGCGCCGCTGCGGGCAAGAAGGGGCCGGGGCCGCTCGTCAGCCAGCTGACCCGGAGCGCGGGCACACTGCCCGTTCCCGTCACCATCGTCCCAGGCGATCTGAGCAAGGAGCGCCTCGAGGCGATCACCTGAGCGGTTATCAGTTTAGAACCGTTCCAAACCTTGACTCGCGGCGGCGCGGCGCACATATCTGTAACAGCGAACAGAGAGGGCGCTGCAATGTTCATCCAGACCGAATCCACCCCCAACCCGGCCACACTCAAGTTCCTGCCCGGACAGGCCGTGCTCGGCACAGGCACCGCCGATTTTCCGGGCGCCGAAGGGGCCGAGGCCTCGCCTCTGGCGGCACGCATCTTCAGGGTGCCGGGGGTCACAGGCGTGTTTCTCGGCAATGATTTCGTCACCGTCACCAAGGGCGAGGCGACTGAATGGGACCATGTGAAACCGGCCATACTCGGCGCGATCATGGAGCATTACCAGTCCGGCCAGCCGGTCATGACCGGCGCGGGCGGCGGCGCGTCCGGCCATGCCGATCACAGCGGCGAGGATTCCGAGATCGTCCACCAGATCAAGGAGTTGCTCGATACCCGCGTGCGCCCTGCGGTGGCGCAGGACGGCGGCGACATCACCTTTCACGGGTTCGAGCGGGGCGTGGTCTATCTGCATATGCAAGGTGCCTGCGCGGGCTGTCCTTCGTCCACCATCACGCTCAAGATGGGAATCGAGAACCTGCTGCGCCACTATATCCCCGAAGTGACCGAGGTGCGCCCGGTTGGCCTCTGACGGTCTCGTTCTGGGCTTCGACACATCGGCCGCGCATTGCGCGGCCGCTTTGCTTGCGGGCGAGCGGGTGCTGGCGTGCCGCGCCGAAGAGATGGGGCGCGGGCAGGCCGAACGCCTGATGCCGCTGCTGGAGGAGGTGCTGGAGAGCGGCGGCGTCACATGGCGCAAGCTTGCCCGGATCGGCGTGGGCACAGGCCCCGGCAATTTCACCGGCATCCGCATTTCCGTTGCCGCCGCCCGTGGCCTGGCGCTGGCGCTTGAGATTCCCGCCATCGGGGTGAGCACGTTCGACGCGATCCGCGCCGGGGGCGGTGCTGGCACGCCGGTTGTCGCGGCCCCGCGCGGGATGGTCCATGTTGCTACCCCGGCGCTTGTGCCGGTGGAGAGCGTGGCGGACCCGCTCTGGCCGCCCGCGCCCGCCCTCCTCGCCCAAGCAATTGCGCGAATTGCACAAAACGCGCCTGAAGACAGCCCGCCGCCCGCACCTCTATACCTGCGCCCCGCCGATGCCGCGCCTGCGCGCGACGCGCCGCCGATGATCCTCGATGACGCCTGAAGCCTTGGCCGCAACCCATGCCCGCGCCTTTGCCGGACAGGGGCGCGCATGGTCAGCGGCGGAGTTCGCGGCGCTTCTTGCCTCGCCCCACAGCCTTGTCACCGGCGACGCCTGCGGCTTTGCCCTTGGCCGCGTGATCGCGGACGAGGCGGAACTGCTCACGCTGGCCACCGACCCCGGGCACCGCCGTCAGGGCCGCGCCCGCGCCTGCCTGTCGGCCTTTGCCGAAGAGGCCCGCGCGCGCGGTGCGCACGCGGCCTTTCTGGAAGTAGCCGAGGACAACGCAGCGGCGCTGGCGCTTTACGGGGCGGCCGGATTCACGGAAATCGCCCGTCGTGCGGGCTATTATCCGGGCAGGCGCGCGGCGGTGGTCATGCACAAGCACCTGTGAGCGCCGCCGCCGCGCGCACCCGCTTGCATGGCCGGGACAGATAAGGCTATGGATACCCATGCAGATCTACCTCCCCATAGCCGAGGTTTCGGTTAACGCCTTCCTGCTTCTGGGGCTGGGCGGGATCGTGGGGATCCTGTCGGGCATGTTCGGCGTCGGCGGCGGATTCCTGATGACGCCGCTGCTGTTCTTCATCGGCATTCCGCCCGCCGTCGCCGTGGCGACCGAGGCCAATCAGATCGTCGCCTCGTCCTTTTCCGGGGTGCTCGCCCATCTCAGGCGCAAGACCGTGGATCTCAGAATGGGCACGGTGCTGCTCATCGGCGGCCTGATCGGGGCCGCGATCGGGGTGGTGGTCTTCAACTATCTGAAATCGCTGGGACAGGTCGATCTGCTGGTCAAGCTCTGTTACGTCGTCTTTCTCGGCGTGATCGGCGCGATCATGTTCGGCGAGAGCCTGCGCGCGATCCGCCGCACCCGGCGCGGCGCGGCGCCTGCGCGCAAGCGGCACGGCTGGGTGCACGGCCTGCCCTTCAAGATGCGCTTTCGCACCTCGGGGCTTTATATCTCGGTCATCCCGCCGGTTCTGGTGGGCGTATGCGTGGGGGTTCTTGCCGCGATCATGGGGGTTGGCGGCGGGTTCATCATGGTGCCGGCGATGATCTACCTCCTGGGAATGCCGACCAAGGTGGTCGTTGGAACCTCGCTTTTCCAGATTATTTTCGTCACCGCCTTTACCACGCTTCTGCACGCCACCACCAACTACACCGTCGATATCGCGCTTGCGGTGCTGCTGCTTGTGGGCGGGGTGATCGGCGCGCAGATCGGAACGACGATCGGCACACGGCTGCGGGCCGAACAGCTGCGCATCCTTCTGGCCGTCATGGTGCTGGTGGTCTGCGCCAAGCTGGCGCTTGATCTGCTGCTGACCCCGTCCGAGCTCTATTCCATCGCCTCCGGCGCGGGGGGGCACTGATGCTGCGTCTGGGGTTTCTCCTGTGCCTTCTGGCCCTGCCCCTGAAGGCAGAAGAGGTGGTTCTCGGGCTGTCGAGCGACAAGGTGGCGATCACCGCCACATTCGAGGGCCTGGAGATTCTCGTCTTCGGTGCGGTCAAGCGCGAGGGCCCGATCCCCGAGACCCCCCTCGACGTGGTGATCACCGTGGCCGGGCCGTCGCTGCCCGTCACAGTGTGGCGCAAGGATCGCCGCTTTGGCATCTGGGTGAATACCGACGAGGTGCGCCTCGACGCGGCCCCCACCTTTTATGCCGTCGCCACCACCGGGCCGCTGGACGGGGTGCTGAGCGCCACCGAGGATCTGCGCCACCGCATCTCGATCCGACACGCGATCCGCGCGGTTGGCGCGGCGGGCATGACCGAAGAGGCCCGGCGCTTTGCCGAGGCCCTGATTCGAATCCGGCAGGCGCAGAACGCCTATCAAATGCTGGAAAACACCGTCTCCTTCGACGAGCAGACGCTGTTTCGAACCGAGATCCGGCTTCCGGCCAACCTCACCGAAGGGAGCTATCCGACGCGCATCTTTCTCACCCGCGAGGGGCGCGTGGTGTCGCAGTTCGAGACGGTGATCGACGTGCACAAGGTCGGGCTGGAGCGTTGGCTCTTTACCCTCTCGCGCGAGCGGCCGCTGATCTATGGTCTCATGTCGCTCGCCATTGCCATCGCGGCGGGCTGGGGGGCCTCGGCGGCGTTCCGGGTGCTGCGGCAGGGATAGGGCGATTGCGGAAGCATTTGACGGGGTTCTCGGCTTGAAAGGCATCGGATCAACGAAAGGCAGCGTGTCCGGCGATCCGCCGACAAGCCGAACGCTGCAGATCGGCTGAAAAACAGAGGGTGGCGATGCTTTGGCTTCATATCGGGATGCCCAAGACGGGCACGACGGCGTTGCAGGGCTGGCTGCATGGACATGCCGATTTCCTGGGCGCGCATGGCATCCGCTACCTCGCAACGGGGCGCGACCGGGGCACCGGGACGGGACGGCTGATCTGCCACAACGCGCTCGCGATTGCCATGAGCCGGGGCTGGCACGGCCAGCCCGAGACCGCCCCCGAGGCCATGGCGGCCGAGATCGCGGCGCATGAAGGCGCGCAATGCATCCTGTCCTCGGAGATGTTCTTTGGCCGCGACCTGACGCCGCTGCGCCAGCGCTACCTGTCGCGGATCGCCACGCCGCTGCGGGTTTTCGTCTATCTGCGCCGGTTCGACGATTTCATCGAGGCCGATTACAAACAGCGCGCCAAGAACGGCCTGCCCACGGGCGGAGCCGAGCGCTTCGTTGCCGAACGTCTCGAACGGATCGAGGCGGACCCGGACTATCTCAACTACGGCACGGCGTTCGAGCGGATCAAGGCGCAGCTTCCGGGGGCCGAGATCGTGCCGCGGCTTTACCTGCGCGACGAGATGGCGGGCGGCAACGTGATCCCCGATTTCCTCTCGGTCCTTGGTGTGGACCCCGACACCGTGCCCTTGCCCAAGGTCGCCGCCAACCGCTCGCTGTCGCGCGTTGCGAGCGAGGCGCTCGGCCTTTTCGACGAGCGCGCGGGCTATGACAGGAAGGCCCGTCGTCGCCTTGGCCGCGCCCTGCAACAAAGCGGCGACGCGCGGCTTTATGCCAGCGGCGACGTTCTCTTGCCGCGAGAGCGCGCGCGCATCAACACCATGCTGGAGGCGCGCAACGCCGCAATGCGGGCCGAGTTCTTCGCCGGGCGCGCGCGGCTTTTCCCCCCCGCCCCGCCGGGCGCAGAGCGCCTGCGCGGCCATCCGGGCGAGTTGGAGGATTTCCAACACGCGCTGCGCGCGATCCTGCGGCTGACGCGAGGGGGATGACAGGTCAGGCGCTGTTGCGCATCAGCCGCGCGCGCCGGTTGGCGTAGCGTTGCTGGTTGGGGGCGATTTCGGCGGCGCGCTCGAGGGCCGCCACCGCCGCCGCCTCATCGCCCATGTCGCGGCACAGACCGGCAAGGATCGCGTGCAACTCGGCGGTGCTGTCATCCATCGCCGCCGCCCTTGCCATCGCCGCGCGCGCGGCCCCCGGATTGCCCGCCTCGCGGTGGATATGCCCGGTCAGGAAGTGCCAGAAGGCGTGATCGGGGGCATGGGCGCGGCAGGTCTCCATGTGCCGCAGGGCGCCCGCGTGATCGCCGCGCAGGCACAGGATCTCGGCCTGCCGCTTGTGGATCAGCGGCTCTTCGGGGCTGACCTCGAGCGCCGCGCGATTGCGCGCGAGCGCCTCATCGAGCCGCCCCGCCCGCGCCTCGAGCAGCGCGCAGAAACTGTCGGGCAGGGTGTCGGGGGCAAAGCGCGCATCCCCCTCGATCCGGGCGCGCAGGGCATCGAGATCGGCTCTTGACGCCAGAAGCCGCGCCACCTTGCCCTCCATCGAGAACCATGGCCATTCGATCGCAATGGTCGAGAGATCCGCCGCGCGGCGGCGCAGGATGCGCCCCTGCTGCACGAGGATATTGGTCTGCTGATAGGGGATCGGCAGCATCAGGATGGTGTCACGGTCGAACGGCAGGGTGGCGCCGGGGCGCAGCCGCCCGCGCTTTATCATGAAGGTGCCGATCACGGTGACATCGGGCAGCATCGGCTTTTGCCAGAAGGCGCGCAGAAAGGCGCGCCGCGCGCGGTGCCGCTGGCCAAGCGCGCCGCGGATATGCGCCTCGACGGCAAGCGCGGTGACATGATTCTCCTGCCACTGATGGGGATGGGCGAGCGCCGCCTTTACATGGCCGAGCGCCGCCTCCCATTTGTGCAGATACATGCCGCCAATCGCCTGCATCAGCGGCAAAAAGGCATTGTCGGCCCCCGCCTCAAGGATCGCCTCGCCGATCTCCCACGCGGCCTCGACGCGGTCGGTCTCCTGAAGGCGGCGGGCGAGCTTGATATAGACATGCGCGGCCTCGCTGGGGGTGATGAACCGGTCCACCCCCTGGCGAAACCGCGCGAGCACGCGGTCATAGGCGGCGTCGCGCTCGGCCAGCGTCATCACCTCGTGAAAGCACTTGCGCTCCTGCCCGCTCAGCCGCGCGGCGGCGCGGCTGAAGGCGCTGATCGGCGGGGCTATTATCTCGGTCGCGCGCGACATGGCGAAAAGCTCCAGGAAATCGCGCTGCACCGGCTTGCAATCGCTCAGGTCCACCAGGTCGTCGATGGCGCGCACCTGGCTGTGCGCCGCCGTGAAGCGCGCGACGCTCTCGGGCTGGTCGGAAAACACCAGCGCGCCCGCATCCGGGTTCTTTTCCAGATAGGCAGAGTAAAGCTCGTCAGGCTCGATCTTGGCGGGCCATTCCTTGTGTTTCCACGGCTCCTCGTTGAGGATGTCGCCGCGGCGGATGTGATAGGCGATGGTGCGTCCCTGCCCCGCCATGGCGGCCTCGATCCCGGCCATGTGCCGGGCGACCACGGGGTTGAAGCCGATCCGGTCGATAAAGCCGCGAAACCGTCCGCGCAGATCGGTGGCATCCTCCCAGGGGAATTCCACGATCTCGAACCCCTCGTCGAGCAGCACATGCCCGCCGCCCACGAGATGGGCCTCGAGGCGGTCGGGGGTCTTGTCCTTGAGAAAGGCCCAGAGCGGCCTGGTCTTGGCATCGAGCGCCTCGAAGGCGTCATTGCCGATGAAATGCCGCGCGATGAAGCCCGTGTCGAACAGGTCCGAGGGCGTGTCGAGCCTGGGCGCCATCGCCCCGCGCGGAAACCAGTTGATGCGGAAATCGGTGCCGTAATCCTCGGCCAGACGGATGCTGTTGAGCATCATCAGCAGCCGCGCGCCAAGCTGATCCTTCCTCAGCCCGATGAAGAAACCGCGCGCCGGATCGGGGGCTTTCGACATGAACAAACCTTTTCCTGTTCGCGGAAAGTCTATACACTCGGGCGGGTCGGTCGCAAGCACGCCCGCTGCCGGGCAGTGGAAAAGGGTGAAAAGGGTAACGAGGCACATGACGGCAGGTTCGAGGCTCTTGCTGAGCACGTTTCTGGTGCGGCCAACCTCTGTATTCGTGGAATGGCTGGCATGGCATCGCGTGCTCGGGGCGACGGATATTGCCGTCTTCATCGACCGGCGCGAGGCGGCGCATCCGCTGCTTGCCGCGCTTGAGCGGGCCGGGGTGCTGCGCCCGGTGCCGGTGGCCGTCGATCCCGACACCAAGGAAGAGGCCCGCAATTCGGCGCTGCGCGCGGGTGTGCTCGAGGCCACACAGGGCGGCGGATACGGGCTTTTTCTCGGGCCGGACGAATATTTCCGCATCCATGCCCCGGCGCAAGACATCCAGGGCCTGATGCGCGATGCGGGGGGCGCGGATGTGCTCTCGGTGCCGGTATGCGAGGCCGGGACCGGGGGACAGGAGGCGCATGTGCCGGGGCCGGTGCTGCACCGCTCCCGCCCGGTTGCCCTGCCCGCCGCGCCAGAGCTTCGCAGCGTGGTGCGGCTTGGCCTTTACGGCGCGCGCACGCCCGAGGTGCCGCTCGGCCCGGTGGCAGGTGACAAGAACGTGAAATGGGTCGATGGCAGTGGCGCCGAGATGCCCGCGCCCCGTAGCCGCGTCGCCTGGGGCCTCGAGGGCCGCGCACATGGCCACGCGCGCGCCTCGGTGCTGCGCATCGCAGCACCGACAGCCGAAACCTTCCTGCTCCGGCTTCACGCCCTGCCGGAGAAGCAACACCCCGCGCCCGAACACATCGCCGGGCGGCTGGCCGACCTGGCCGCAATCACCGGCGAGGCGCATGAACCCGGCGACAGGGCCGGGCAACTGGCCGACGAGATCGCCGCGCTGATGGCCCTGCCCGGCGTGAGCGCGGCGCAGGAGGCGCTTTGCGCAGAGGAGCGCGCGATGCTGGCGCGGATATTGCCGCAGGCGGCCCCGGATCCTGCCCCTGCCGAAAGCGCCGGGCAGGAGGACGCGCGCGAAGCCGACGGGCTGCAAGACGACACCCCCGCCGCCGCCCTGCCCGACTGGTTCGCCGAAATCCATACCGGCGGCGCGCGGCAGGGCTTTTATACGCGGCTCGAAAATCACGCGGTGACGGGAATTTTCCGCGACCCCGCGCGGCTTGTGGTCAGTTTCGACAACCTCTCCAACGTCAACGATCTTTCGCCGGGGCGCGAGCCATGGGCCTACAAGTTCGTGCGCGAGAATGGCTGCTCGCATATTGCGGTCATGGCGCGGCGCAAGGACTGGTATCGCTGCCCGCAACTGATCGCGCATCTGCAAAAGCTGGCGGCGGACGGCACTTTCGCGGCCTTCGACAAGGTGTTCCTCACCGGCACCTCGATGGGCGGGTTCGCGGCGCTGGCCTTTGCCTCGCTCGCCCCCGGCGCCACGGTCATCGCCTTCAACCCGCAGACCACGCTGGACGAAACGCTGGTGCCGTGGGAGGAACGCTTTGGCATGGGGCGCGCGCGCGACTGGTCCTTGCCGCATTCCGATTGCGCCTACGAGATCGACGAGGTGGCGCGGGCCTTCGTGCTTTATGATCCGTTCTTCACCCCCGACCGCCGCCATGTGGACCGGCTCGAAGGCGACAACGTGATCCGCCTCAAGACATGGTGTTCGGGGCATTTCTCGCCGGTATTTCTGCGCCGCGCAAACCTGCTCAAGCCGATCATGCAGCACGCGCTCGACGGCACGCTGACGGCCGACGTCTTCTACCGGCTCTACCGCGAGCGACGGATGCTGCCGTGGTATCGCAAGGCATTGCAGACCAACCTGCAAGCGCGCGGGCATGACCGGCTCGCGCGGATCGTCAGCCCCGCCTTTCGCAGGCTCAGACGCGAGGCCGCCGAATGACCGCAGCACAGGGTTTCGCCGCCGCCCTGCCCGTGCCTGCCCTGGGCGGCAGCCATGTCGTCATGACGACGATGAAGAACGAGGGGCCGTTCATGCTCGAATGGGTGGCCCATAACCTGTGCCTCGGGGTCACCGGCTTTGTCATCTTCACCAATGATTGCGACGACGGCACCGACCTCATCGCCGACCGGCTGACCGAGCTGGGCTATGCCAGCCACCGGCCCAACGATGTCTCGGACGGCTCGCCGCCGCAGCACAAGGCGTTGCGGCGCGCCACCGCGCACCCTTGGGTGCAGGGGGCCGAATGGCTCATGTGCCTCGATGTGGACGAGTTCATCAACCTGCGCGAGGGGGTCGAGACCCTGCCCGACCTGATCGCCGCCATGGGCGATTGCGACGCGGTGTCGTTCGCGTGGAAGCTGTTCGGCTGCGGCGGGGTCGAGGGCTTTGAGGATCGCCCCGTGACCGGGCAATTCACCCTTGCCGATGCCGAGGACGATCCCGCCAATGGCCGCGCCACCGGCTTCAAGACGATGTTCCGCAACAACGGGCTGTTTCGCAAGTTCAACCCCCACCGGCCCAAGGGCACACCCGAGGGGCGCGAGGGGGATGTGCGCTGGTCCGATTGCGGCGGCAACCTGCGGCCCATGGAACAGGTGACGTGGCGCGCCTGGCCGGGGTTCAGCCATCGCTTCGCACGGCTGCACCACTATTCGGTGCGCTCGATCGACAGCTTCCTGGTCAAGCGCGACCGCGGCCGCACCAACCACATCGCCCGCGAACAGACCGAGCATTACTGGTCCGACATGAACGTGAACCGGGTCGAGGACCGCAGCATCGCGCCCCATGCCGCGCGGATGCAGCCCATCCTCGACGCGCTGCGCGCCGATCCGGTGCTGGGGATGCTGCACGCGCGCGCGGTCGATTGGCACCGCAACAAGATAACCGAATTGCGCGCGCGCCCCGGCTGGGAAGAATTCCGCGACTGGCTTCGGGCCAATGCGATCGAGACCACCGCGACGATCACGCAACGCGATTACTGACCGGGGCCGCGCCCCTTTCGAGGACAGACGATGACACAGGACACACCCCTCAAACCGCGGCCCAGACACCGCAAGAAGCTGATGGGGCGCGGCGGGCCAGTTGCCGCGCTGGCGCGGCTTTCGCAATATTCGGATCGACGTGGCGCGGTGCTTGACGTGGGCGTAAATCGAGGCACCATCGCGCTTCATCTGGCACGGCTTTACGTCGATCTGCCAATCCATCTGATCGAGCCGATTCCTGCGCAATGCCGCTACCTCGAAGAGCGGTTCGCGCGCTTTCCCGACCTCAAGGTGCATCAACTCGCGCTGTCGGACCGCAACGGCTCTGCGGCTTTTCACGTCGCCGATCACATCGGCAGCTCCTCGCTCTTCACGAATTCCGGCGACGAGGCCGCGCGCCATTCCACCCATGCTGTCGCCGAGACGATTACCGTCGAACTGGCGCGGCTCGATGACTGGTGCGCAGCGCAGGGCATCTCGCAGGTCTCCTGCATGAAGATCGACGCGCAGGGCAGCGAATTCAGCATCCTGCAAGGGGCCGAACGACTTTTGTCGGAACAGGCGATCGACATGCTCATGCTCGAATGGTTCGCGCTGCCGCATTATGACGGTGTGCCGCTTCTTGACGAAATCCTTGGCCTGATGCGCAGCCATGGATACTGGCTTTATGACATATTCCCGTCCAAACGCCTGAAGAACGGGCAATTGCGCTTTGGCGACGCGGTGTTCGTGTCGGATCGGTTCCGCAAGACCCGGATGCCACGAATGAGCGGTAAACAGTCCTGATGCCACCGCGCAAAGTGATCTTCGCCTATCGACCTGGCCAGCAGAACATGGGCGGCAAGACCATGCGGGTGGACCAGCTTTCGGCCATGGCCGCCGATCTTCTGGGCGCCGGCTACAGCGTCGAGACGGCAGTGGCCCCCCGTGAACGCCAGCCGCGCGCCTGCCGCCGCTTCGTCAGCAAGTGCAAGGGCGCGATCATTATCTTCCACAAGGGAGCCGCCACCGCGCTTGGTCCGGACAACCGCGCCCGGTTGCGGAAGGTCGCAGCCGGGATCTGTGTCGATCACCTCGATATCGTGGCCCCGCCGTTCGAATATGGCTTCGTCGATATCCATATCGCGGCCAGCATCGCGGGTGAGCGAGAGTTGATCAGAGGGCTGGACAGCCTTGACCCGGCCCCCGGAACCCAGGTGCGCCACCTGCCCCATCACGCCGACCCGCGCCTTCGCAAGCCCGGCACTCCATCTCGGCACTTCGCCCTTGGCTATTTCGGGCTGCCCGGAAACGCGGTATTGCCGCAGGGGGACGCCATTCCCGCGATGATGCCCGACTATCGCGGCAGCGGCCCGGTTTCCGAGGATTTCCTGAGCCAGATGGCGCAGGCCAATTTCCACATCTGCACCCGCGCGCCCTCAACCCGGCGCAACAAGGGAATCCTTGCGACCAAACCCTTCACCAAGGGGTTCAACGCCGCCGCTGTGGAGGCTAATGTGCTCGTCAACCGGCAGGTTCATGATGCCGAATACTACCTTGAAGAGGATTACCCCTATATGATCGCGGATTGCAGCCAAGCGGCCATCTCCGACGGCATCGCGCGTGCCGCCGCCGATTTCGGCGGTCCGGCATGGAGCAAGGCCAGGGCCGCGATGGACCGTATGGCAAGGCGGGTCGCGCCGCCCGCGGTCGTCGCGGAATTGGAAAAGATTTGCAGACTGTTTTAGGTTTAGGCTTGCCGAAAGGAGCGCGACAATGGCCCGGATCGACATCAGGCCCCTTGCCTCAAGGCCGTGGTCATGAACCGCTTTGTCATCGTCACCCCGATGAAGAACGAGGGGCCGTTCATCCTCGAATGGGTGGCGCATAACCTGGCCATCGGGGCCGATGTGATCACGGTCTTCTCGAACGATTGCACCGATGGCTCGGATGCGCTGCTCGACCGGCTCGATGCCATGGGCAAGGTCCGCCATTTCGACAATTCCTCGCGACGCCCCGCCCCGCAGCGCCGCGCCTACCGCCGGTTTCTCAAGCTGGATCTCGCCGGGCCCGAGGATTGGGTGATCCCCATCGACGCCGACGAATATATCAACGTGCATTGCGGCGATCATACCTTGCGCGCGCTGACCGCCGCCGTGCCGGGCGCGCGCACGATCTCGATGACGTGGCGGCTGTTCGGCAATGCCGGTGTGCCGGGCTACGAGGACAGGTTCCTCACCGACCAGTTCACCCGCGCCGCCGCCGACATGACCCGCCGCCCGCCGCAGGCCTGGGGCCTCAAGACCATGTTCCATCGCGGTTTGTGGGAGCATATCGGCGTGCACCGGCCCAAGCGCCCCACGGTCGGGACATTCGCCGATCTGCACTGGGTCAACGGATCTGGCCAGCCGATGCCAGAGCGATACATGTCGGGATCATGGCGCGCGGGGCCGGATTCGCTTGGCTATGATCTGGTGCAGCTCAATCACTACGCGCTCAAGTCCTGCGAATCCTACCTGGTGAAAAAGGCGCGCGGGCGGGCGCATCACGGCGGCGAGGCGCTTGGCCTCGCATATTGGCAGAAGATGAACCACAACCGGATCGAGGATCGCAGCATCGACGCCATCCGCCCGGCAAAGGCCGCGATCTACGAGGAGTTGCGAAGCGATCCCGAATTGCGCCGCCTGCACGAGGCGTGCTGCGACCGGCACCGTGAGGCCATTCGCGCACTTCATGCGCAACCCGAGAGCAGCGAGCTATTCCGGCACCTTCTGAACGCCTGACCGACCACCCCGGCCCCCGGACGGGGGCCGGCATCTTCAGCCGTGGATCACAGCGTCGCGCCGGTCCCCAGGATATTCGTCACCTGGCTGGACAGAACCCCGCCGTTTCCATGGGCCAGCGCCAGTTCGGCCCCGGCGATCTGGCGCTCCCCCGCTTCGCCGCGCAGCTGCCGAACGGCCTCGACCAGCGTGAAAATCCCATACATTCCGGGATGCACGCAGGACAGCCCGCCGCCATTGGTATTGACCGGCAGGTGCCCGCCGGGCGCGATGCCGCCGTTGCCGACGAAAGCCCCGCCCTCACCCTTCTTGCAAAAGCCGAGATCCTCGAGGAACAGGATGACGTTGATGGTGAAGGCATCGTAAAGCTGCACCACGTCGATGTCCGAGGGGCGCACCCCGGCCATGTCCATCGCGGCAGGCCCCGATTGCGCGGCGCCCGTCACGGTCAGATCCGCCATTTCGGAAATGTCGCGATGCGTCGTGCCCTCGCCGCCGCCCAGCAGATAGACCGGCGGCCTGGGATGGTCCTTCGCCGTCTCGGCCCGCCGCATCACCAGCGCGCCGCCCCCGTCGGTGACAAGGCAGCAGTC
>DIUD01000028.1:0-19523 GCA_002428225.1 Roseovarius sp. UBA6167
GACAACTTCCCTGACACAGGGGGCATCTCGCGCATCCGCGCCGCTCGCAAAGCACGGTGCTCCCTATTCACTGCGTCGGCTGCCCTCCGCCTGCCTCTTGCGATTGCCTGCGCCTCTGTTACTTCCGCAAGGTGATTGTCGCGCATTCTCACCATCTCCAAGAGGATGCCGATCTGCACAAGGCGTATGTCAGTATCCATGATGCCCCGCGTGCCCGTTGCCTTATCTCGTCGCCAATAATTGATATGATCGGCGACACGGGCTAGAAACCGCTCTCGGCTTAGAGGCGAACTAAACTCTTCGACATAGTGTGTCGCCGTGCCACGCCGCATAGGTGAAGTATCGCCCGGCACGATGTAACTCCAAAACCCAAATTCATTGAACGCAACGGAGCTTTCAGGATCGGGCAGGCCACGAGCTTCGAAAAAGTCTTTGATTGCCGCCATTTCCTCAGACAGAAACCCTTGAATGTCCTGTTGCGGCTTTCGCGCATCTTCATCCAGCATCCGGCTTGTGACTTCGGCGGGGTCTTCACCATCCTCCCAAACAGGATAGCGTGTCGCATATTCGGCCATCGCATCCTTATGCACTTCGCGCCGCCATTTCATCTTGCCGCCTCCATCTTCACCACCTTGGCCCCGGCCGCGCCTTTGAGGAACCGCGCCCATGCGGCCATCATCTGCCGCCGCTTTTCGATCATGTCGCCGCGCCTATAGGCCCGCTCGACCGTGCTTCCCACGTTGTGCGCCAAGGCAATCTCGGCCATGTCGCGCTCAAATTCGGTGCGCTCCGCCGCCCAGTCGCGGAACGTGCTGCGCAGCCCGTGCGGGACGGCAGGACGGCCCGAACGCGGGTCGAGATACCCGCCGTAGCGTGCCTCGTTAATGCGCCTCATGCAGGCGCTCAGCGCCATGTCGGACAACGCGCCGCCGCGTGCGGCCGGGAACACGTAGTCGCTGCCCTTCATCCTTGGCAGAGCCTTCAGCAGCGCCACGGCCTCTTGCGTGAGCGGAACGCGGTGTTCCTTGCCCGCCTTCATCCGCTCGGCCGGGATGATCCACACGCCCGCATCCAAGTCGATCTCGGCCCATGTCGCGCCGCGAACCTCGCCGGATCGTGCCGCCGTGAGTGCTGCGAACTCAAGCGCCCGCGTTGCCATGCCCTCGCGCTTGCGCAGATCGGTGAACCAGTCCGCCGCATCGGCCAGCGAAAGCGCCGGGTTGTGCTTCACCTTCGCCACCTTGCCGGGCTTGGGCAGAACCGCGTCGAGATTGCCGCGCCAGCGCGCCGGGTTGTCGCCCGTCCGGTGCCCGCCGACCGTTGCCCAGCTTAGAACTGCCTCGATCCGCCCGCGCAGCCGTGATGCCGTCTCGGTCTTGGTGGTCCAGATCGGCTCCAGCACGCGCAGCACGTCCGACACGTCAATGTCCGACACGGCCATGTTGCCCAGCATCGGCACCGCGTAGGTGTCCAAGGTGCTGCGCCATTGCTTTTTGTGTTTCTCGTTTCGGAACTCGGCCGTTCGCGCCTCCAGCGTCTTTTCCATCGCCTGCTCAAAGGTGAGACGGCGCTTTTCGGCCAGCGGGTCGATACCCTGCCAAATCATATCCTTGACGCCGCGCGCCCGTTCGCGCGCCTGCGCCAGCGTCACGTCAGGGTAAGCGCCAAGACCGATCTGGCGGCGCTTGCCCTTCACCGTGGCGCGCAACAGCCATGTTCGTCGAGATGGAAAACATCGAGGTGGGATTTGGAAATATCGACGCCAATGGTATGATCTGTCATCTTCACCATGTCCTATGCTTGTCATGCGGGGTTTGTCACACGCGTATGCCAGCTTCGCGGTGGCGCTCTGCGAAGGCCCGATCACCGGCATCGGGCGCATCTGGGCCGACGGCAAGCCGATGGACCTCTCCGGCGTCACCTGGCGCTGGTATCCCGGCGACGAAGCACAGACGGCCGATCCGTTCATCGCGGCCAGGATGGGCGCGGCCAACACGCCCGCCTATCGCGGCACGGCCTATGCCGTATTCGAGGAACTGGCGCTATCGACTTACGGCAACCGCCTGCCGCAGCTGTCGTTCGAGGTGTTCCGGCCGCTGGCCGATCCTGACACCGCCGAGGGCCTGACCCGCGCTGTCACCATGATCCCGGCCTCGGGCGAGTTCACCTAGAGGATTGCGCCTGTTCTCAGTCTGCAGGTGGCAGAAATGGGGTCGGAACGCAGCATGTGAGGTCTTGATCGCCCTGTTCCAGCGATCAGTTGATTAGAGTTTGCTGGTCTGATCGACTCGTCGGCTAAAAATTGGCTAAGATGATACGAAGCCGTGGCACGGTAAAGTGTTTCGGAGGCAAAAATTGTAGCCCCCCTAAGTCATTGAAAAATATCAGTATAGGAAGCTTGGCTGGGGTGGTAGGATTCGAACCTACGGTACACGGTACCAAAAACCGATGCCTTACCACTTGGCTACACCCCAGTGTGAGGCGCTCATTACTCTGTGGGCTGGCGCGGTTCAAGGGTGATGTGCAAAAAATCCGGCCCCTCGCGCTGCGGCGCTCATTTTACCATCTCGTCCACGCCGACGCCCCATAGCGCGGCCTTGCGCGCCCAGCCACGGTGACCGTCCACCGCAAGCGCACACCACTCCGGCCCGCATTCCGAGAGCCGCGCGATCACGCCCGCCTCGAGCCGTGCCACCACCATCGTGCCGGGATCGGGACGGGTGAGCAGATCGAGCATGTCTTCCTGCACGATCACCGTGCGCACCCCCGACAAAAGCGTGTAATGCACCCAGCCGCCCGCGCCGTCGCGGTCCTCGACCCGCCGCCAGTGACCGAATTCGGCGGTGATGCGCAGCGGCATGTCACGGCGCTTGAACACCCAGTCGATCCTGTGCGTAAGGCTCGGGCCGCGCCGCACATTGGCCTCGGACGCCTTGAGCGAGACGTAGCGCGGCAATGGCAGTCCGGTCACCGGCCCGCGTTCCCCCGCCGCCACCATCAGCGGCCAGAGCGCCATCACGATCAGGGTCAGCGCCAGACGCCGCATCGCTTCTCTCCGATTTCCGTTGGTGCCTGCAAAGGGTTCTTGTGCCCCGCTCTTTCCTGCGCCACTCTGGCAGCAATATACGGGAAAGAAAAGCCAGAGGAGGGGCTTCATGCCATCTCAACGCCTCAGTGTCGTCGTGACGCGACGCTTGCCGGAGCCGGTGGAACGCCGGATGCAGGAGTTGTTCGACGTGCGCCTGCGCGAGGACGACACGCCGATGACCCGCGAGGCGCTATCGGCCGCGATGCAGGCGGCTGACGTGCTGGTGCCGGTGATCACCGACCGCATCGACGCGGGGCTGATCGGGCAGGCCGGAGAGCGGCTGCGCCTGATCGCCAATTACGGGGCGGGGGTGGATCACGTCGATGTCGAGACCGCGCGCCAGCGCGGCATCCTCGTGTCGAACACCCCCGGCGTGCTGACCGATGATACCGCCGACATGACCATGGCGCTCATCCTCGCCGTCACCCGCCGCCTGCCCGAGGGGCTTGCCGTGATGCAGGCGGGCGAGTGGCACGGCTGGTCGCCGACGGCGCTTCTGGGTGGACGGATTGCCGGGCGCAGGCTTGGTATTCTCGGGATGGGCCGGATCGGGCAGGCGGTGGCGCGGCGCGCGGCGGCCTTCGGGATGCAGGTGCATTACCACAATCGCCGCCGGTTGCGCCCCGAGGTCGAGCAGGCGCTCGGCGCGACATGGTGGGAGAGCCTCGATCAGATGGTGGCGCGGATGGATGTGATCAGCATCAACTGCCCGCACACGCCCTCGACCTTCCATTTGATGAACGCGCGGCGGCTCAAGCTGATGAAGCCCGGCGCGGTGATCGTGAACACGAGCCGCGGCGAGGTGATCGACGAGAACGCGCTGACCCGGATGCTGTGCGCCGGAGAGATCGCGGGCGCGGGGCTTGACGTTTACGAGCGCGGGGCCGAGATCAACCCGCGCCTGCGGGAATTGCCGAACGTGGTGCTCTTGCCGCATATGGGTTCGGCCACGCTCGAGGGTCGGCTCGAGATGGGCGAAAAGGTGATCATCAACATCAAGACCTTCGACGACGGCCATCGCCCGCCCGATCTGGTTGTCCCGGCGATGCTGTAGCCGGGTGAGCTTCGGGATTTTCCTTGCCACAGCGCCGGGGCTGGAGGCGGCTCTGGCCGAGGAGGCGCGCGCCCTCGGCTTCGTGCCGGCGGCCGCGGTGCCGGGGGGCGTGACCCTCACCGGCGGCTGGCCCGAGGTCTGGCGCGCCAACCTAGCGGTTCGCGGCGCCAACCGTGTGCTGGCCCGCATCGGCGAATTTCGCGCCTTTCACCTTGCGCAACTCGACAAGCGGGCGTGCAGGTTCGACTGGGCGGCGGTGCTGCGCGCCGATGTGCCGGTCAGGGTCGAGGTGACGTGCCGGCGCTCGAAAATCTATCACGCCGGCGCCGCCACCGAGCGGATCAGCCGCGCGATTTCCGAGACGCTCGGCGCGCCGGCGGGCGGCGAGGGGGCGATCCGGGTGCTGGCGCGGATCGAGGATGACCTGGTGTCGCTCAGCGTCGATACCTCGGGCGAGCCGCTGCACCGGCGCGGCCACAAGGAGGCCGTCGGCAAGGCCCCCCTGCGCGAGACGATGGCCGCGCTTTTTCTCCGGCAATGCGGCTTTGACGGGTCGGAACCGGTGCTCGATCCGATGTGCGGCTCGGGCACGTTCCCGATCGAGGCCGCCGAGATTGCCGCGGGCCTGCTGCCCGGTCGTGACCGGCACTTTACCTTCGAGGATCTGGCGACGTTCGACGCGGGCGCATGGCAGGTGATGAAAGGCGGGAACGCGCCCGCGCCGGTTTCCGTCATGTTTCACGGCCATGACCGGGACGCGGGCGCGGTGCGCATGGCCACGGCCAATGCCGCGCGGGCGGGTGTGGGCGCGCTCACGCGCTTTGCCTGCCAGCCGATCTCGGCGCTGACACGCCCCGAAGGCCCGCCCGGCCTCGTCATGGTCAACCCGCCCTATGGCGCGCGCATCGGCGAGCGCAAGCTGCTTTTCGGCCTTTACGGCAGCCTGGGCGAGGTGCTGCGCCGCGAGATGCGCGGCTGGCGCGTCGGGCTGGTGACGAGCGATGGCGGGCTGGCCCGGGCCACCGGCCTCCCGTTCTTGCCACCGGGGCCGCCGGTGGCGCATGGTGGGCTCAAGGTGACGCTCTGGCGCACTGCCCCGCTCTGAGGCGGTTGCGCAGGTTTTTCCCCTGTTTCCCGGGCGGTGGTAACGAAGTGTTCACCCGTCCTCGGGCAGGATCTGGGCAGGATCGAAAGGAGGCCATGAATGCGCGCGCTGATTCTTGTCCTGGCGCTTCTTGCGGCACCGCTTGCGGCGGCGCAGCAGGCGGCGGATGCGATCGCGCCCGAAGGGGGCGGGGCAGGGGGCGTGCAGGTGCCCGCCGCGCTTGCCGCCGCGGCGCGGGCCAAGGCGGAGGGGCGCGCGTTCGAGGCAGACAACTGGATGATCGCCGCCGCGCATCCGCTTGCGGTCGCGGCGGGCGCGCGCGTGCTGCGCGCGGGCGGCACGGCGGCGGATGCGGCGGTGGCGGTGCAGGCGGTGCTGGGGCTGGTAGAGCCGCAAAGCTCCGGTCTGGGCGGCGGGGCCTTTCTCGTCTGGCATGACGCGGCGACGGGCGAGATCACCACGCTCGACGGGCGCGAGACCGCGCCGCTCGCGGCAACGCCCAGGCTCTTTCTCGATGAGGCGGGTCAACCGCTCGGGTTTTTCGAGGCGGTGGTGGGCGGGCGCTCGGTCGGGGTGCCCGGCACGCCCGCGCTTCTGGCCGAGGCGCATGGCCGCTGGGGCCGCGCGGATTGGGCGGGGCTTTTCGACGATGCGATCCGGCTTGCCGATGGGGGTTTCCCGGTCAGCCCCCGCATGGCATCGCTTGTCGCGCGCGACGCCGCACGCCTGGCGCGTTATCCCGAGACGCGGGCCTATTTCCTGCCCCGCGGCCGCCCGTTGAACGCGGGCGATTTGCTGCGCAACCCGGCCTATGCCGACACGCTGCGCATCTTCGCGCGCGAGGGGGCGCGGCCCTTTTACACAGGGGGAATCGCCGCCGACATCGTTGCGCGGGTGCAGGGGGCCGAGGGCAATCCGGGGCTGTTGAGCCGCGCCGATCTTGCCATCTACCAGGTGCGCGCGCGCCCGGCCGTCTGCGTGCCCTATCGCGGGCACGAGGCCTGCGGCATGGGCCCGCCCTCGTCGGGCGGTGTCGGGGTGGGGCAGATTCTCGGGCTTCTGGCCCGCTACGATCTGGCATCGCTCGGCCCCGACAGCGCCGACGCCTGGCGGCTCATCGGTGACGCCACGCGCCTCGCCTTTGCCGACCGGGGGCGCTATCTCGCGGATAGCGATTTCGTGCCTGTGCCGGTGACGGGGCTGCTCGCGGCGGATTATCTCGCGGAACGCGCGACCCTCCTGCAGCGCAGCGATGCCTTGCCCGAGGTCGCGCCGGGCGCGCCCGCCTTCGATCATGCGCTGAACTGGGGCGGCGAGCGCGCGCTTGCGCAGCCCGCCACCTCGCATGTCTCGATCGTCGATGCCTATGGCAACGCGCTCGCCATGACGTCGAGTATCGAGAACGGCTTCGGATCGCGGCTCATGGTGCGGGGGTTCCTGCTCAATAATCAGCTCACCGATTTTTCCTTTGCCAGCCACCAGGACGGCCGTCCCGTCGCCAATTCCGTCGCGCCGGGGAAACGGCCGCGGTCCTCGATGGCACCGACGATCCTGCGGCGCGATGGCGCGCCTGTCCTGGTCCTGGGCAGTCCGGGCGGCAGCCGGATCATCCCCTTCGTGGCGAAAACCATCGTTGCCATGCTCGATTGGGGGATGGACCCGCAGGTGGCGGTGGACCAGCCGCATCTCGTCAACCGTTTCGGCATTTACGACATGGAGCAAGGCGCAGCCCCGCTCGCGCCGGATCTGCGCGCGCGCGGCTACGATGTCGATATACGGGAGCTGACCTCGGGCCTGCATGTCATCGAGATCGGCCAGCGCCTGAAAGGCGGCGCCGACCCGCGCCGAGAGGGGCTTGCCTATGGAGAGTAGGGCAATTCCACGAAAGTTGGTGGGCCTTGTCGGTTCGACATCGCGGCACATCGACAACCGCTGGCATTTCCGTCCAGCCAGCCGGACGCCCAAACGCCACAGGCGCGTTCCGGCGTATCCCCTGCCCGTATGCCCGCAAAGGCCCCCCGCAAGACAGCCGCGCGGGGGGCTTCTGGTCCTGGCGATCCACCGCGGGGACGGGGGATCAGCCCTTTGCCAGGCCGATCCCCTGCAATGCCTCGCGGATTTCGTCCAGGATCGCCGGGTCGTCTATGGTGGCCGGCATCTTGAATTCCTGCCCGTTGGCGATACGCACCATGATCGCGCGCAGGATCTTGCCCGAGCGCGTCTTGGGCAGCCGGTCCACCACCACGGCCAGCTTGAACGCCGCCACCGGGCCGATCTGGTCGCGCACCATCTCGACGCATTCCCTGGCAATGTCGGCATGGGGGCGGTTGACCCCCTTGGTCAGGCACAGGAAACCCACCGGCACCTGACCCTTGAGCGTATCCGCAGCCCCGATGACGGCACATTCGGCCACGTCCGGGTGCGAGGCAAGCACCTCTTCCATCGCGCCGGTCGAGAGGCGGTGACCGGCCACGTTGATGACATCATCGGTCCGCGCCATGATCCACAGATAGCCGTCCTCGTCCTTCATGCCCGCATCGCCCGTCTCGTAATGACCGGGAAAGGTGGTGAGGTAGGATTTGCGATACCGCTCCTCGGCATTCCACAGCGTAGGCAGCGTGCCCGGCGGCAGGGGAAGCCGGATCGCGATCGCCCCCAGCGTGCCCGGCGCCACCTCGCGCCCCCCCTCGTCGAGGATGCGCACGTCATAGCCCGGCATGGCCACCGTGGGAGAGCCGATTTTGACCGGCAGCGCCTCGATCCCGGCCGGGTTGCCGGCGATGGTCCAGCCGGTCTCGGTCTGCCACCAGTGATCGTAAACCGGCACGCCCATGACCTTTTGTGCCCATTCGATCGTGTCGGGATCGGCGCGTTCCCCGGCCAGGTAGAGCGCGCGCAACCCCGAGATGTCATGGTTCCTGATGAGTTCGCCCGCGGGGTCGTCGCGCTTGATCGCGCGCAGGGCTGTGGGGGCGGTGAAGAAGCTGCGCACCTTGTGCTCGGCGATCACCCGCCAGAACGTGCCCGCGTCGGGCGTGCCCACCGGCTTGCCCTCGAAGACCACGGTGGTGTTGCCGTGGACCAGCGGCCCGTAGCAGATATAGCTGTGGCCCACCACCCAGCCCACATCGGAGGCGGCCCAGAACACCTCTCCGGGGTTGACGTCATAGATGTTCTTCATGGTCCAGTAGAGCGCCACCAGATGCCCGGCGGTGGGGCGCACCACGCCCTTGGGCGCGCCGGTGGTGCCGGAGGTATAGAGGATATAGGCCGGGTGGTTGCCCTCGACGGGGACACATTCGGCGGGTTCCACCCCGTATTGAACGGCGTGCCAGTCGAAATCGCGGCCCGCGACGAGCTTGGCCACCTCCTCCTCGCGCTGGAAGATGATGCAGAATTCGGGCTTGTGCGCGGCCTGCTCGATGGCGCCGTCCAGCAGCGGCTTGTAATGCACCACCCGTCCCGGTTCGATCCCGCAGGACGCGGCGATGATGCATTTGGGCGCGCAATCGTCGATCCGCACGGCCAGCTCATGCGCGGCAAACCCGCCGAACACCACCGAATGAATCGCCCCGATCCGCGCGCAGGCCAGCATCGCCTCCAGCGCCTCGGGCACCATCGGCATGTAGATGATGACGCGGTCGCCCTTCTCCACGCCCTTGGCGCGCAGCGCACCCGCAAGCCGCGCCACCCGCGAGCGCAGTTGCGCGTAGCTGATCCTGTGCCTGGTGCCGGTCACCGGGCTGTCGTGGATGATCGCCGCCTGCGCGCCGCGCCCGGCCTCGACATGGCGGTCCACCGCGTTCCAGCAGGCATTCAGCAGCCCGTCGGCGAACCACTCGCAGAGCGGGGCGTTGTCGTCGAAAAGCGCCTTCGAGGGCTTGCGCGTCCAGTCGATCGCCTCGGCCTGTTCGAGCCAGAAGCCCTCCGGGTCGGTCAGCGAGCGCTGGTAAATCTCCTTGTAGCCCATGGTGTCCTCCTCCGATCCTTTGCATCGGTGTTACGGCATTGCACGCACCCGCGGCAAGCACGGTGCGCCGCGGCTATGCCGCAGACCGCAGGAATCCGCAGGGGGGTTCACTGCCGGGATAGCGGCGGGCCGGTCGCGGCCCCGGTCATGCGGCCCCGGTCATCTTGCCCGATCTCGAGGCATGGTGCCGCGTGAGGGAATCGAACCCCCGACCTTCGCTTTACAAGAGCGCTGCTCTACCAGCTGAGCTAACGCGGCACCGTGAGCGGCTGAATAATCGCAATCGCGCGGGCGGGCAAGCGCCCCGCGCTGCCGATTGCGGTTTTCCTGACCTGAAAACGCCTTATAATGGCCGGACACAAGCCGGAAGAGGCACTGACAGGCATGAAGGTCGTCATCCATGCAGGCGCGCATATGACCGACGAGGACAGGCTCGTGAGCTGTCTGCGCGACAGTTGCGCGACCCTGGCCCGGCTTGGCACCCATGTGCCCAATCCCGAGAACTATCGGCGCCTCATCCGTGACATCTTCCAGACCGCGCAGGTCGCCGGCCTGTCCGACACGGCACGCGCCAGCATTCTTGACGCAACCCGGACGGATGGGGCGACACGGCGTCTTGTCCTGTCCAACCAGGGGTTTTTCGGCACCCCCAAGATGACCGTCGGCAGCGGACGATTCTACGCCGCCGCGGATGCGCGGCTGGCGCAATTGCGCCAGGTATTCGCCCCGGACGAGATCAGCCTTTTCCTGGCACTGCGCAACCCGGCGACATTTCTGCCCGCGCTTGTGCCCGACACGCCCTTTGCCGGCGTGGCCGATCTTTTGCGCGGCGATGACCCGGTGGCGCTGCGCTGGTCCGAACTTGTCGCCCGGCTGCGCGCGAACTTTCCCGATGTGGCGCTTACCGTCTGGTGCAACGAGGATACGCCGCTGATCTGGTCGCAGATCCTGCACGCGATGGCGGGGGTCGATCCCGAGGTGCCGCTGGAGGGCGAGTTCGCGCTTCTCCCCGAAATCATGACCAGGCAGGGGCTTGACCGCTTTCACGCCTTTCTCGAAAGCCGCCCCGCCCTCACCGAGGCGGAAAAACGCCGCGTCGTGGCGGCCTTTCTCGACAAGTTCGCCGATGAGGCCGCCATCGAGGAGGAACTTGACGTGCCGGGCTGGGATGCCGCGTTCGTGGACCGCCTTACCGCGCTTTATGACGCGGATGTGGCGGCCATCGCGGGGATCGAGGGCGTGACCCTGATCGCCCCCTGAGGCGCGCGCGGAGCCGGCCGCCGACCGCAGTGTGACCGCCGGCCGGAGCCTCCTTTCGGAAATTCCACAGGATGCTGTGTGCGAATCTGTCGCCTGGCCTCTGGCATCGGGGGGGAATTGCTCATAGAAACCGTGACACCATCACCTGGCCCGGAGCACCCATGCTCAAGACCCGCATCATTCCCTGCCTCGACGTGGCCGACGGGCGCGTGGTCAAGGGCGTGAATTTCGTAGATCTGCGCGACGCGGGCGACCCGGTCGATGCCGCGCGCGCCTATGATGCGGCCGGAGCGGACGAGTTGTGTTTCCTCGACATCCACGCCACGCATGAGAATCGCGGCACCATGTTCGACGTGGTGCGCCGCACCGCCGAAGCCTGCTTCGTTCCGCTGACCGTGGGCGGGGGGGTGCGCACGCCGCAGGACGTGCGCGCGCTCCTGTTGGCGGGGGCCGACAAGGTGAGCTTCAATTCCGCGGCGGTGGCCGACCCCGACGTGGTCGCGCGCGCCGCCGACCGCTTTGGCAGCCAGTGCATCGTGGTGGCCATCGACGCCAGGAGCACCACCCCCGGCAAATGGGAGATCTTCACCCATGGCGGGCGCAAACCCACCGGCATCGACGCGGTGGAATTTGCGCGCCTCGTGGCGGCGAAAGGCGCGGGCGAGATCCTGCTCACCTCGATGGACCGCGACGGCACCAGGGCGGGCTTCAACATTCCCCTCACCCGCGCGATTGCCGATGCGGTGGATATCCCCGTGATCGCCTCGGGCGGCGTCGGCACGCTCGATCACCTGGTGGAGGGGGTGACCGAGGGGCACGCCTCGGCGGTGCTCGCCGCCTCGATCTTTCATTTCGGCACCTATACCATCGCCGAGGCCAAGGCGCATATGGCCGCCGCCGGCATCCCAGTGAGGCTTGCGCGATGACGCTTGACGATCTTGCCCGCACCATCGCCCTGCGCGCCAGCGCCGACCCCGAAACGAGCTGGACCGCCAGGCTCCTGGCGAAAGGCCCCGAGAAATGCGCCGAGAAATTCGGCGAAGAGGCCGTCGAGGCCATCATCGAGGCGGTCAAGGGCGACCGGGACCGCCTCGTATCCGAGGCGGCGGATGTGCTGTTTCACCTGCTGGTGATGCTGCAATCGCGCGGCGTGGCGCTGGATGATGTCATGGCCGAGCTTGCCCGCCGGCAAGCTGTCTCGGGCCTGTCCGAAAAAGCCTCCCGTTGCAAAGAGTAAGCCGATGATCCGCCATGTCGTGTTCTTTTCCGCCGCCAACCCCGACGATGTCGAGCGCATCCGCGAGGGGCTGATGATGCTGGCGCAGATCCCCCATGCCCGCCATTTCGAGGTCGGCCGCAACCTGCAAAGCGATCCCATCGCGGGCGCGCGGGTCGATCTGGTGGTCTATGCCGAATTCGAGGACGAGGCCGCGCTTGCCGCCTACAAGGCGCACCCGGTCTATGACCAGTGCACCGCCCGCGTGCGGCCCTTGCGCGACTTGCGCATCGCCGCCGATTTCACGGCTGGCTGAGCACCGCCTCGACTGCTGCGGCTACCCGCAGCAGCCGCTCTTCCTGGAACGGCTTGCCGCAGAGCATGAGGCCGCAGGAGGGCACGCCCGTGGGCAGCGTCATGGCGCATAGCCCCATCAGGTTGCCCACGCGCGTGTTGCGCAGCGTGAGCAGGTTCTCGGTTACATAATAGTCCGGGTCGCGTATCAGCCGGGCGCGATCCGGCGGCAGGTTGGGGGCAGCGGGCATCAGCACCGCGTCATAGCCTGCCATCCGTGCGTGCCATTGCCGGCGCAGATATTCGAGTTGCTGCCAGGCGGCCACATAATCGGCGGCGGAAATGTCGCGCCCGGCCCGGAACCGGTCCAGGATCGGCGCGAACATCTTCTCGGGCGCGGCCTCGATCACGTCGCGCCAGAGGCCATAGGCCTCGCCGGTGAACAGCGCAGGCGCAAGCGGCATCGCCTCGGCCACTTCTGGCGCGGCGATTTCCTCGATCACGGCCCCGGCGGCGCGCAGGCGGGCGATGGCCCCGGCATGGCCGGCCTCGGGGGTCTCGCGCAGATCGTCGAGCACGGTGGTGGTGAGCGCGGCCAGCCGCAGCCCCGCGATTGCCACGCCGCGCAGATCGGCGGGCTTGCCGCCTTCGAGCGCGGCGAGCATCAGGGCCGCATCCTCGACCGAACGCGCCAGCGGACCGACCGAATCGAATTTCAGGCAAAGCGGCACCACCCCGTCGAGCGAAAGCCGCCCGGCCGTGGTCTTCAGCCCCACCAGGTCGTTCCACGCCGCCGGGACGCGCACCGAACCGCCCGTGTCCGACCCGATCGCGCAGGCGGCAAGGCCGAAGGCCACGCTCGCCGCCGCGCCGGAGGAGGAGCCACCCGGCACGGCATCCGCATCGTTCAGACAGGGCGGGGTGGCGGTGATCGGGTTGAGGCCAAGGCCGGAAAAGGCCAATTCGCTCATATGGGTCTTGCCGAGGCAGACCAGCCCCGCAGCCGTCGCATTGCGCAGCACTTCGGCGTCGCGCGCCGGCACGCGGCCCCTGAGCAGTGCCGACCCCGCCTCGGTCGCCACGCCCGCGCTGTCGAAGAGGTCTTTCCAGCTTATCGGCACGCCATCGAGCGGGCCGCGCCGCTGGCCCGCCTTCGCGCGCGCGGCCGCCGCCGCCGCCTCGGCGCGGGCGCGATCCTCGGTCACGGCGCTGTAGATCGCGTCGCGCAGCGGATGCGCCCCGATCGCCGCGAGGTAGGTGTCGGTCAGCGCCTCCGCGTCGATCTCGCCGCTTTCGATCCCGCGTCCCAGATCGGCGGCGCTCATGGTTAGCCAGTCCTTCATTCGCGTCCTCCGCCTTGCCCCTTTGCTAGCGGCACGACGGCGCATGGACAATCCCGCGCGCGCGCACATATTGAGGGGCATGGACAAGACCAGCGACCTTCTGATCGTCGGCGGCGGGCTGAACGGCCCGGCACTGGCGCTTGCGGCCGCGCAAGCGGGGCTGACAAGCATTGTCATCGACGCGCTGCCCGCGCCCGCCCGCGCGGCCGAGGATTTCGACGGGCGCGCCTACGCGCTGGCGCTGTCGTCGGTGCGGCTGTTGCGCAACCTTGGCGTCTGGGGCCGGGTGGCGGATCACGCGCAGCCGATGCTGGAAATCAAGGTTTCCGACGGGCGCGCGGGCGAGGGGCCGGCGCCGTTCTTTCTGCATTTCGACCATGCCGAGATCGAGGAAGGCCCGATGGGCCACATGCTCGAGGACCGCTTCCTGCGCCGCGCGCTGATCGCGGCGATGGACGAGGCCCCCGCCATCACGCAGCTTTCGGGCGAAGAGGTGGTGGCGCAGGAGGTGGACCCGCGGGGGGTGACGCTCTCTCTTGCCTCGGGCAGGGTGCTTGCGGGGCGGGTTCTGATCGGCGCGGACGGGCGCGGCTCGGGCACGGCGCGGCGGGCGGGGATCGGGCGCACCGGCTGGGGCTATGGCCAGACCGCGCTGGTCGCCGCCATCGAGCACGCGTTGCCCCACCACGGCATCGCGCATCAGTTCTTCATGCCCCCCGGCCCGCTCGCCATCCTGCCGCTGCCGGGCAATGTCAGCTCCATCGTCTGGAGCGAGACCGACGAGACCGCCGCGCGCTTTGCCGCGCTGCCTGATGACGCCTTCATGGAGGTGCTGCGCCCGCGTTTCGGGGATTTTCTCGGTGACATATCGCTGCGCGGCAAGCGTTTTACCTATCCACTCAACCTCACCGTCGCCAACAGCTTTGTCGCCGAACGGCTGGCGCTGATCGGGGACGCGGCGCACGGCATGCATCCCATTGCCGGACAGGGCCTCAATGCCGGGCTGCGCGATGTGGCGGCACTGGCGCAGGTGCTGGACGAGGCGCGGCGGCGCGGCGAAGAGATCGGGGCAAGCGACGTGCTGGCGCGTTATCAGGAATGGCGGCGCTTTGACACGGCCACGCTGGCGCTGGCCACGGACCTGACAAACCGGCTTTTTTCCAACGACAATCCGCTTTTGCGCGCGGCGCGTGACCTGGGGCTGGGGGCGATTTCGCGCCTGCCCGCGCTGCGCCGCAGCTTCATCCGCGAGGCGGCGGGGCTGACCGGCGAATTGCCCGCGCTGATGAAGGGCTGAGCACCGCCCCCGATACCCCCCCTGACGCTGCGCCTTGACGCCACGGGGCGAAATGCCCACTGTCTGCGCGATCTGCCCCGAGGAGCCGTGATGGCCGCAACACCTCCCCCTTTTGCCCCGTTCGAGTGGATGATCGCCTGGCGCTATCTGCGCGCCCGCCGCGCCGAGGGCGGCGTGAGCGTGATGACCTGGATCAGCCTCGTGGGGATCACGCTGGCGGTTTTCGCGCTGATTGCCACGCTCTCGGTGCGCTCGGGCTTTCGCGCCGAGTTCGTCGATACGATCCTGGGCGCCAATGCCCATGCCACGGTTTACCATGCCGGGCAGGCCGATGCCGCGACCGGGCGGAGCGACCGGACCATCGCCGATTATGAGGCCATGGCCGAGCGGCTGCGCGCGGTCGAGGGCGTCACGCGGGCGGCCCCGCTCGTCAAGGGGCAGGTCATGGCCACGGCGAACGGGCGCAACGCGGGCGTGCAGGTGTTCGGGATCGCCTTCGAGGATCTTCTGACCATCCCGCGCGTGGCCGATCCCGAGACCGGACGCGGCGACATCGCGCGCTTCGACGAGGGGATCGCCATCGGGTCGGGCGTGGCACAGGAACTGGGGCTATCGGTCGGCGACCGCATCCGCCTCATCTCGCCCGACGGGGTGCGCACGCCGCTTGGCACAAGCCCCCGGATCAACGCCTACGAGGTGGTCTATATCTTTTCCGCCGGGCGCTATGACATCGACCGGGTGCGCGTCTATCTGCCCTTTGCCGAGGCGCAGAGCTATTTCAACCGCGACGGGCGCGCCGACGAGATCGAGGTCATGGTGCGCGACCCCGAACGGGTGGAGGCGATGATCCCGGCCCTGTTGCGCGCGGGCGGCGACAGGGCGCTGGTCTGGACATGGCACGACGCGAGCGGCGCGTTCCTGCGGGCGCTGGAGGTCGAGGACAACGTGATGTTCGTGATCCTCTCGATCCTTGTGCTGATCGCCACGCTCAACATCACCTCGGGGCTGGTGATGCTGGTCAAGAACAAGGGCCGCGATATCGGCATCCTGCGCACCATGGGGCTGAGCGAGGGCTCGATCCTGCGGGTGTTCTTCATCTGCGGGGCCTTTACCGGCCTGATCGGCACGGCGGCGGGGGTCGTGCTGGGCTGTCTCTTTGCCCTCTATATCGACCCGATCTTCGCTTTCGTGAACATGGTGATGGGCGGGCAGGTCTGGGATCCGTCGATCCGGGGCATCTATCATCTGCCGGCGAAATTGCAGGCGGGCGATGTGCTCACCGCCGTGGCGCTGTCGCTTGGCCTTAGCTTTGTGGTGACTCTTTTCCCGGCGCGGCGGGCGGCGCGGATGAACCCGGTGGAGGCGCTGCGCTATGAGTGAGCCGATGCTGCGCCTCGCGGGTGTCGAGAAGGGCTACAACCGGGGCCGCGTGGGCGAAATCCGCGTGCTCCGGGGCGTGACCCTGGAGGTTCGGCGCGGCGAGATGGTCGCGCTTGTCGCCCCCTCGGGTGCCGGGAAATCGACGCTTCTGCATATCGCGGGACTGCTCGACAGCGCCGATGCGGGCACGGTCGGGATTGGCGGCAAGGACGTGACCGCCCTTGGCGAGCGGGCGCGCACGGTGGTGCGGCGGCGCGAGGTGGGCTTTGTCTATCAGTTCCACCACCTTCTGCCCGAGTTCACGGCGCTCGAAAACGTGGTGCTGCCGCAACTGGCCGATGGAGTCGCGCGCGCCGCGGCCGAGGCGCGCGCCGAGGCGCTGCTGGCCGAGGTGGGCGTGGCCGCGCGCGCGGACCACCGGCCCGCGGCCATGTCGGGGGGCGAGCAACAGCGCGTGGCCTTCTGCCGGGCGCTGGCGAACCGTCCGGGGCTGTTGCTGGCGGACGAGCCGACGGGCAATCTCGATCCCGGCACCGCCGATCGGGTGTTCGGGGCGCTGGAACGGCTGGTGCGCGGCGCGGGGCTGGCGGCGCTGATTGCCACGCACAACCTTGATCTGGCGGCGCGGATGGACCGGGTGGTGCGGCTCGATCAGGGGCGGGTGGTGTAGGGTCGCCGCCCCGGTGAGGGGGCGGCGACCGGCTGCTCAGGCGCTTACGTCAAGCTCGGTCATCATGCCGGCGGCAAGATGGCCCATGTGGTGACAATGCAGCATCCACGGCGCCGCTTCGCCCGCGTCAAGGGCGATCGTCACCATGCTCATCGGCGGCACCTGCACCGTGTCGCGCAGCGCGCCCGCAATCCGCGTCATGCCAAGGCCCACCACCTGAAATACATGGCCGTGCAGATGCATCGGATGCGCCATCATCGACATGTTGTGAAACATCATCTCGACCCGCTCGCCGCTGCGAACGGGTATCGGCGTGTGGCTGCCCCAGGCGCGCCCGTCGATGGTCCATTCATAAGGACTCATCGCGCCGCCAAGCATGACCATGGGCGCGCGATCCGCCGGACGCCCTGACAGGGGCGACAAGGCGCGCAGCGCGGCCTCTTGCGAAAGGTCCGCAAAGGCGGGGGGATGATCGGCCTCTGACAGCCCGTCGATGCGGGGAATTTTCGCACCTCTCGGCGCAAGGATGATACCGGTTCGCTCGCGCGCGCCTTCGCGCAGGGCCAGAACCGGCAGGGCGCCGCCGTCCCCGGGCAGGTCGATCTCGATATCGAGCCGCTGTCCCGGCGCGATGGCAAGCCGCGACGCGGCGTAGGGCTGACAGGCATCGCCATCGGTGGCGACAAGCCGCCCGGTGACGGCCCCGAGATCGAGCCAATAAGAGGTCATCGACGAGGCGTTGATCGCGCGCAGCCGCACACGCCCGCCGCGCTCGACGGCGATCACCTCTGGGTCGTCAAGCGTGCGGTCATTGGCAAGATAGGCGTCGAAATCGACATCGTTGAGGTCCATCGCCATGGCTCCCATATTGCCCGTCATGGCGTGGTCCCTGCCGCCCGTCATGCCCTGAATCCCCGGCATCCCCTGCATCCGGCCGTGACCCATCGCCGGGGCCGCGCCATGGCCGCCGGTAACTTCGGCCAGAACCTCCTCTGGGGATTTGAACGAGAAGTCGTGCAGGAACAAAACCACCTCCTGCCGGTCATCGGCAATGTCGGCCTCGGAACGCACGATCAGCGGCGCGGCAAGCAGGCCGATTTCCTGCGCCGGGATGTGGCTGTGCATCCAGAACGTGCCGGGGCGGGGCGCGAAATCAAAGGCGCGCGTCTCACCCGGCGGCAGCATCGGGTTGGTGTTGGGAACGCCATCCTGCGCATTGGGCGGGATCTGGCCGTGCCAGTGGATGATCGTCTCCTGCCCGAGCGCGTTGCTCAGATCGACGCGGAACCGCTCGCCGGGATCGAGGGCAAGGCCGAGACGCCCGCCCTCGTCCACAAGCCCCATGACGGTGGCGGCGCGGCCCTGCACCTCGATGGTGCGGGTGGTGGCGATGAGGCGGCGCGCGTCGGATGCAGCGCCAACGCGGGCGGGCAGAAGGAGGGCCGCAGATGCGGCGGTGCCGACAGCCAGAAAGCCGCGGCGTGAAAGAGTGGTCATTGAACTATCTCCGAAACAGGGGGGCCGGGACGCGCCCGGCAGGCCAGATGAAAGGTCAGGCCAAGTGTTTCGGAGGTGGGGAAGTGGCGCGCACCCAATCGGCCCAGAAGCGGGGCGCGTCAGGCCGGGGATGCGCCGTAAGGGGCGCGGTTGCTTGGGCACTGCCGGTCGCTGCGCTCGGAAACGGGCCGGTGCAAAGCGCCTTGCAGGCGATGTCATCGCCGTCATCGGGCAGGTCCGACGGCATCGGGTGCGCGGGCGCGTTGTGGATGTGATACGCCTCAGCCGTGTCATGTGCCGCGCCGTGCAGGCCAAGCGCAGGCAGGCTCAGCACGAAGGCGAGCAGCGTGGCCACGAAGGGCAGGGCGGTGAAAAACCGGCGCATGAAATGCAATTAGGGTGGCTTGACCGATCCGGCAAGATGCAACATGCCGAAAGCAGGCAAAACGGGAGGTTGGGATGCGGGGCGGATTGGTGGCGGTTCTGATGATGCTCGCCGGGGCGGCGGCGGCACAGGAGGAAGGCCGCGAGATTTACGAGCGCTATTGTGTGGCCTGCCACGGGGAGGATGGCAGCGGCGACGGACCCTTGCGCCTTGTGCTGACGCTCGACCCGCCCGACCTCACGCGGCTGGCGTCAGACAATGGCGGGGTGTTTCCGCGCCAGCGGGTGATCTGGCGGATCGACGGGCGCGACCCGCTGCTGGCCCATGGCAACGAGATGCCGGTCTATGGCGATCTGTTCTCGCGGCGCGATCTGATGATCCGCGACGAGACCGGCGAGGTGTTGCACATCGCTCGGCCCATGGCCGATCTGGTGGCCTATCTGGAGAGCCTGCAGCGGCGTTAGCGCGTGGCGCCCGGAAACGGGACGTGGGTTCGCGGGTTGCGAAGCCGCGGGATCGGCGGCGCGCGGCTTTCAGCCGCCCCTGACCGCGTCGATCATGCGCTGCACGTTGTCGGGATCGGCATCGGGCGTGATGCCATGGCCGAGGTTGAAGATATGCGGCCCGCCCGAGAGCGCCTTGACGATGCGGCGGGTCTCGGAAATCAGCGCCGCGCCCCCCGTGACCAGGTGCGAGGCGCGCAGGTTGCCCTGCACGCAGCCATCCACCTGCACCTTCGCGGCCACCCATTCCGCGCTCACCGAATCGTCCACCGCCACGCAATCGGCCCCGGTCCTGCGGTGAAAGCCGATATAATTCTCGCCCGCCCCGCGCGGAAAGGCGATGACCGGGATGCCCGGATGCTGCTCTTTCAGCGCCGCGATGATGCGGCGGGCGGGCTCGGTGGCGTAACGCTCGAAATCCGCGCCCCTGAGCGATCCCGCCCAACTGTCGAACAGCTTGA
>DIUD01000028.1:19577-19810 GCA_002428225.1 Roseovarius sp. UBA6167
TCCAGGGCGCGCCGGCAAAACCGATGAGCGCCACCTCGGGCGGCAGCGCGCCGGCAAGGTTGCGCACGGTCTGATAGACTGGGGCCAGCGTCTCGTGGATCTCCGCCACCGGCCTGAGCCGATCGAGCCCCGCCCGGTCGGTGATCGTCGAGAGGCGCGGCCCCTCGCCGGTCACGAACCACAGATCGGCCCCGAGCGCCTGCGGCACAAGCAGGATATCGGCAAACAGGATC
>DIUD01000028.1:19881-20265 GCA_002428225.1 Roseovarius sp. UBA6167
GCCGCATCATCCAGATCGGCGGGGTGGGCAGCGTCTCGCCTCGGAGCGCGCGCAGGATCGGCTTGGTCTCGGGCATGGGGTTCCTCCGTTTGTCCCGTGGTCCATCCGGGGGCGCGCGTTGTCAAGGCGCGGCGCGCTTGCCTCGCTTGCCTGTCGCGTCTAAACCGGCGGGCATGACACGCGATCTGCCCACCCCCTCCCGCCCGCTCAGGATCGGCACGCGCGGCTCGCCGCTGGCGCTCGCGCAGGCGCATGAGACGCGCCAGCGCCTGCAGGCGGCCTTTGATCTGCCCGAGGCGGCATTCGAGTTTTCGGTCATCAGGACCACCGGCGACCGTGTGCTCGACCGTCCGCTCAGGGAGATCGGCGGCAAGGGGCTGTTCA
>DIUD01000006.1 GCA_002428225.1 Roseovarius sp. UBA6167
CTTAAACGTCAACAGACCCTAGTCGCCGGTCACCTCGGCCTCGGGGTCAATCTCGACGCGCGGCACCTCCGGCGCCGCCGTCCGCCCCAGCCCGCCCAGATCGAGCGCGCGCGCGACCCGCAGCGACGAGCGCAGGATCGAATCGTCGATCACCATGATGGTGACGGTTACGCCTGAGATGATTTCCAGCGGATGCTCGGCCTCGCCGCGCGCTTCGGCGGCGATGTCGCGGCCCTTGAACCCGGCGGTGAGTTTGGCGATGCGCGCCTCGGGGATGCCGATCAGGACGATCGGTTCGGAATGTTGCACCAGCCGCACACCCTGCACCACGGCGGCCTCGTCGAGCGCGATGAGGATATGGATGGGCTTGCCGGAATAGCCCGTGGTGCCCACGAAATCGGAATTGACGAAGGCATAGCCCACCGTCTCGTCGCCTCGCAGCACCGGGGCTGCGGCCAGATCGGGCAGCGGCGCGCCATATCTGTCGGCCCCCTCGAACAGCTCCGCGGCGGGGATCTCGGCCAGAAAACGGGTGAGAAGGCGGTGATCGGTCTGCGCCAGCGCGGCATTGGGCAGAGCCAGCCCGATCAACATGAAAAGGAGGAGGGCAAGTCTGTGCATGGTCAGAGGGTCCGTGCCGGGGGGCCGCGCGGGGCCGGGAAAAGAGCGGTGCGAGCGGGCAGGACTGCCGGGCGCGCGGGCAGTGTGAGGCGGGCCATGCGCGGCACCGGGCGCGGCAGCGCCGCCGGATCCGAGAGAACCGCCGGAGCGGGGCCGCAGGTGGCGCAGCAGAGCGCGCAAGCCTCTTCGGTCTCAACGGGTTGACCATCAAGGCCAATGCGGATCACATGCTCGGCCCCGTCGGCGCAGATCACCATCGTTGCTCCCGCCGCCTGACCGGGCAGGGGCAGGATGCCGGTGGCCAGACCGGGCAAGAGGCAAAGGATCCAAAGGAATTGCAGGAGCGTTTTCATGAGGTCAGTATCAAGGCGCAGGACGCGCGCGGCCTTGATATTGGTCAAGCTCAATTCATGATTTTGCGGCGGGTCTTTTCGGGGCCGGTGTCGCGTCGTCCAGTAGCCCGCGCACCCTTCGCCCGCAAAGCCAGGCCGCAGGCACACCCAAGGGCCGCGACAGCCACAGTGCCAGCACCGGCGACAGCGCGACAAACCCCGTCTTGTGCGCGATCAGCCCCGCCAGAAAGAGGTTGATCGCCACGGCGGGGGCCGCGAACGGGTAGAGCAGCAGCCCGAGTTTCCACACCGGCCAGCGGCCCGCCGCGTCCTCAGTGGGATGTGCCCTCGGCGAAGGTGATCTTGTTCCAGACATTGTATTTCCCCGACGGCTTGCGCATCGGTAGGCGTGTCATCTCGGTCAGCGTCTCGGCGTCGTAGACGATCACCGCGCCGTAATCCTCCCAGATCGACACCAGCGCGTGCTCGGTCGCGCGCGAGGCGCCGCCTCAAACGCGCCATCGACACCGCGGAACCAGTCATTCAACTCGCCGGGACGGGAGATGGCAATGCCGACAGCGCAGGTTGCAGCGGCGGGTGAGGTTTCAGATCACCACCCGAGAATACGCCAAAGCGGTCAAAAGCTAGGAGCGTTGGTATAAAACCGGTGATGAACTTTCGCTTTCTCGCTGCGCGGCGCAAGAAATCCTGAACTCACCTATCCGGTATCGCTGGCCGCGTGGGGCCGGGCCTTGGGACCGGCTGATTCCGGGTTCTTCTCGCCAAGTCTGCTTACAAAATGCTTACACGCTCTTTCCTGCGGCTATCCTCGCCGCTTCCAAATTCCAGCTCAGTCATTGATTTCGTTATGGTGGGCGACCCAGGAATCGAACCTGGCGTGCGTCTCCGCGAGGGAGTTACAGTCCCCTGCCACACCTTGCGGCCTGTCGCCCACTGAGCGGCGTCATAAAATCGGGGCGCGGGGGCGTCAACCGGAAAATCGCTTGCCATCTGGCGCGCGGCCATGCGATTGCCCGCGCCTGACAGGAAAGGCGCGCGCAATGAAGAAACCCCGCTGGGTGATCGACAAGGAACAGACAAAAAAGGCCGCCGCCGCCGAGACGGTCTGGCTCTTTGGCCTGCACGCGGTGCGCGATGCGCTCGAAAATCCGCGCCGCGAGCGATTGCGGCTGATCGTGACGCGCAACGCCGCCGACAAGCTCGCCCCGGCGATCGCGGCAAGCGGGATGGAGCCCGAGATCGCCGATCCGCGCCGCTTTTCCGCACCGCTCGATCCGGCCTCGGTGCATCAGGGCGCGGCGCTCGAGGTCAGGCCGCTCGACTGGGGCGGCCTTGCCGATGTGGCGTTGCGCGAGGGTCCCGGCGCGCCGCGTCTGGTGTTGCTCGACCGGGTGACCGATCCTCATAACGTGGGCGCGATCCTGCGCTCGGCAGAGGTATTCGGCGCGCGCGCGGTGATCGCGCCCCGCCACCATTCCGCCCCCGAGACCGGCGCGCTGGCCAAGAGCGCCAGCGGCGCGCTGGAACGCCAGCCCTATCTGAGGGTGCGCAACCTTGCCGATGCCATCGTCGCGTTGCAGGGCATGGGCTATCTCGTGCTCGGGCTGGCGGGCGAGGCCGACTCCGATATCGAGACCGCGCTCGAGGGCCGCCGCGACCGGCCCGTGGCGCTGGTGCTGGGGGCCGAGGGGCCGGGGCTGCGCGAACGGACCCGCGAGAGCGTTGATGCGCTGGTGCGGATCGGTTTTCCCGGCACGTTCGGCTCGCTCAATGTCTCGAACGCGGCCGCTGTGGCGCTCTATGCCTCGCTGCGATGAGGCCCGGCCCCGGAGCCGGGCAGAAGATCTTCCCGCCGCGCGCGTGTTTTCCGGTTACGGGGTCAGAACCGCCCGACCGACGATCTTGCCCGCTTCAAGCCGGTTCAGAGTGCTCTCGGCCGCGTCCAGCGGGACCGTCTGCGTCGGTAGCGCCGGGACCTTTCCGGCCCTGGCAAGCTCCATCAGTTCGGCGAATTCCGACAGCGAGCCGACATAGCTGCCCATGATCGTCACGGCCTTTACCGGGATCAGGGGAAGCGGCCAGGGCGCCGCCCCGCCGAACAGGCCGACAATGACGATCTTGCCGCCCTTGCCGACCGCGTTGAAGGCCAGGTTTGCCGTGGGTTCGGCACCGACCAGATCGACCACCGCAAGCGCGGGACCGCCCGTCGCGGCCTGAACCTGGCCGACCGCGTCCGCGTCCGCGCCGTCGATCGCCGCGCCCGCACCGGCCTCGAGCGCCGCGTCGCGTTTGGCCGGGTCGATATCGACGACAACCGGCGCCAGCCCGCCCATGGCCTTGACCAGCCCAATGGCCATGAGGCCCAGACCGCCAGCGCCGATGATGACCACCGGGGCAGCCTTGATGGTGTCCTCGACCTTTTTCAGCGCCGAAAATGTCGTCAATCCCGAGCAGGCCAGCGGTGCCGCTATTTCGGGACTGATGTCGCCGATATCGAACAGATACTTTGGATGCGGTATCTTGATCCTGTCCGCATAGCCGCCATCCGCGAACATACCCAGGAAGCGAGGGGCCGCGCAGTAGTTTTCGCGCCCGCTATTGCACTGGTGGCAGTCGCCGCATCCCTGCCATGGGTAAATGACGAAAGTCCTTTCGCGCTCCAGATCGCCGGCATCAGGCCCGGCGGCAATCACCTGTCCGACCGGCTCGTGCCCAAGCACAAGCGGGAGTTTCATGCCGCGGTCCGCGAAGCTGAGCGTCTGGCCGTGACCGAGATTGTAACAGCCCTCGCGGATATGCAGATCGCTGTGACACACGCCGCTTGCGGTCACCCGCAACAGCACTTCGCTGCCGGTCACTTCGGGATCGGGGCGGGTTTCGGATTGCAGAGGCTTGCCGAATTGGGTGAGGGATTGGCATTTCATCGTTCTTGGCTCCTTGGATTTCCGTTTGTGCAAAAATTTTCAGCTCATCTTGGCAACAAGCGCTTCAGTCCTGCTTCGCTGCGATATCCAGGCCATCGCGCGGGCCGAGCGATGGATCGCGGATCACCGCAGCAAAACCGGCGACACTGGCCACCCCCGCATCGAGCTCTGCGGCGATTCCGACGTCGCGCTCGACTATCATCCTCCTGATCCTCCGGATCGCTTGCAACACCCGCGCCCGTTCAGCCAGTGCCGGGCGGCGGTGCTGGCATCCTTGCGCAATCCAAGGGTCGCCGCAAGCATGATGGCGCGGCGCCTTGGGGTCATGAGCGACGGTGGCAAGGATGGCTTCGGGCGCATCCGCAACAGGCTCGGATCCATCCTGCCCCGGGCGAACCGTGTGCGCCTGTTCAGTCGAGCCCCGCAATCGTTGCGCGCAGCGTCGCCAGTCCTTCGTTCTTTTCCGATGAGGTCAGGATCAGCGCGGGATAGGCTGCCGGGTGGGGGGCGAGGTGCGCGCGCACCTGCACGAGAACCTTGTCGAGCGTGTCGGCGTTGATCTTGTCGGTCTTGGTCATCACGCATTGAAACGGCACGGCGGAGCGGTCGAGCAGCGTCATGATCTCCTCGTCCACCGGCTTGATCCCGTGGCGCGAATCAACCAGCACGAAGGCGCGTCGCAGGCTGGGGCGGCCCGAGAGATAGGCCCTGAGCAGGGCCTGCCATTTCTCGACCACGGCCACTGGCGCATTGGCAAAGCCATAGCCTGGCAGGTCCACGAGGTAATGGCTCCTGCCGAGGGTGAAGAAGTTGATTTCCTGCGTGCGGCCGGGCGTGTTGGAGGCGCGCGCGAGCGCCTTTCGGCCTGTCAGCGCGTTGATCAGGCTCGACTTGCCCACATTGGAGCGGCCTGCAAAACAGACCTCGGCGCGGTCGGCGGGCGGCATTCCGGACATGGCCACCACCCCCTTGAGGAAATCGACCGGCCCGGCAAAGAGCTTGCGCCCCGCCTCGGCGGTGGCGCTGTCGGGGGCCTCGGCCACGGGAAAGGCAAGCTGCATGGCGCTACCGGCGCAGGGCGCGGGCGGGCCGCGTCATTTCTTCTTTCCCGGCGTGGATGAACCGGCGGGTTTGTCGCGCTTGAAGCTGGATATTATGTTGCCGAAAACGTCCGGCTTGTGGCCGTGCGTGCGCATGATCGCGTATTGTTGTGTGAAGGTGATCATGTTGTTCGCGATCCAGTAGAGCACGAGGCCGCTGGCGAAGCTGCCCAGCATGAACATGAACACCCAGGGCATCCAGGCGAAGATCATCTTTTGCGTCGGATCGGCCGGCGACGGGTTGAGCTTTTGTTGCAGCCACATCGAGATGCCGAGGCAGAGTGGCAGGATGCCGATGAAGATCAACGCGAGGATCGAGCCGGTCTCGGGCGCGGGCCAGGGCAGGAGGCCCCACAGGTTGAACAGCGACGACGGATCGGGTGCGGATAGGTCCCTGATCCAGCCAATCCAGGGCGCGTGGCGCAACTCCAGCGTGACAAAGATCACCTTGTAGAGCGAAAAGAAGATCGGGATCTGCAGCAGGATCGGCAGACAGCCCGCCGCCGGGTTGACCTTTTCCTTCTTGTAGAGCGCCATCATCTCCTGTTGCAGCTTCTGGCGGTCGTCGCCGGCGATCTCCTTGAGCTTCTCCATCTGCGGCTGGAGTTCCTTCATCTTGGCCATGGAGACGTAGGATTTGTAGGCGAGCGGCAACACCAGCGCCTTGATCGCGAGGGTGAGCGCGATGATCGCCCAGCCCATGTTGCCGATCATCTGGTTGAACCAGTGCAGCGCCGCGAAGATCGGTTTGGTCAGGAAGAAGAACCAGCCCCAGTCGATCGAATCGACGAAGCGATCGACGTTTTCCTCGTTCTGGTAGCGGCGGATGGTGGCCCATTCCTTGGCACCGGCGAAAAGGCGGCTGTCGGCGGTGACGGTGGCGCCGGGCGCGAGGCTGAGCGTGGCCTGCACCGTCTCGGTCTGGAAGATGCCGCGCTGCGGGTCGAATTTGGTCACGGCCTTGAATGGCGTGCCGGGATTGGGGATGAGCGTGGTCATCCAGTAGTGGTCGGTAAAGCCGAGCCAGCCGTTTTCGGTGACCTGCTGGACCTCGGCTGGGGCGCCCTCACGCGGGTTGAAGGCGAGTTTCTCAAGGTTCTTGTAGCTTTGTTCCACGAGCGTGCCATCGAACATGCCGACAACGCCCTCGTGGAGGATGAAGAAGTTCTTGAGGTCGGGCGGGCGGCCGTGGCGGGCAATGACGCCATAGGGCGCCAGGCTGACCGTGGCCGCACCCCGGTTCTCGACCGACTGGCGCACGGAGAACATGTAATCGGCGTCGATGCTGATTTCGCGGCGGAAAATCAGCCCCTCGCCATTGTCCCAGAGCAGCGTGACCGGGCTTTGCGGCGTCAGCGTGGTGCCGCTCTCGATCTCCCACAGCGTGTTGGGGCCGGGGACCTGCTCGGGCGTGAGCCCCGCGCCGGGGGCCCAGCCGTGCAGTGCGTAATAGGGCGAGATCGCGCCGATGGGCGTGAGCAGGTGAACGGTGTCGGATTCAGGATCTATCGTCTCGCGATAGTCCATGAGCACAAGATCGTCGATCCGCCCGCCGAGCAGCGAGATCGAGCCGGAAAGGCGGCGTGTGTCGATGTCAAGGCGCGGTGTGTCCATGCCGGTTTCGGCGGCGATATCGCCCGCGCCCGTCACGTCGGTCGTGCCTGGCGCGGCGGTCGGGGCAGGGGGCGTGAGGCCGTCCTGCGCCACAGGCGCGTTAGGATCGGTGGGCGCGGGTTCGGGCGGCGGGAACAGCACGAACCACAACAGGATCACGAGAAAGCTGAGCGCTGTCGCGAGAATTAGGTTCTTGTTCTGCTGATCCATGGTCCGGAACCGTCCGTCATTGCCGTGTCACCGGGCGTTCAACAGAGTGCGGCCTCAAAGGTCAAGCGGTTTCCGGGATTGACAGAGCGCGCGGCAGAGATTCGTCGCGCCGCATCACGCGTCCGGTCCGTCGCGGGGATGTGCGCGGGTCTGCAGCCGTGGCGTTGGCGGCGACGTGGCGCGTGACGGCCGAATATGCGCGGGCCGCTCGAGAGTGGCCAGGGCATCCTTGATCGTCCCCGCGATGACGGAGCGGGCGCGGGGATGGATCATCGCGACCGTCGAGGCCACGCCGGGCGCATCCTGCGCCAGCATGGCCGAGGCCGCGGAATGCGCGGCGATCCCGAGCCGGTCCGCCACCTGTCGGGCGGCGGCATCGGTGAGCGCCCTGTCGGTCGCGAGCAGAGCGCCGAAACGTCCCTCGCCAAGTTCGAAAAGCCGATCCTCCGGGCGCAGGGCGCGGGCGAGCTGATCGAGGCAGGCGGTCACCAGGCGCGCCTGCATTTCGGGGCCGTGCCGCGCGGGCAATTCGGCGAAATCGTCGATGCCGAGAAAGATGCAAGGTGCCGCCTGAGCGTCGTTGCGCGCGCGCGCAAGGCACCGTTCGACTGCAAGCGCCATTTCGGCCAGCTGTCCCGGCAGCGTGTCGCGCGCCGGTCGTGCCCGGGCCCCCTGTCGGGGCAGGGTTGCGATCAGTGCAAACGGCAGCGCAAGCCACAGCACCTGCGCGCCGAACCATATCAGCGCGAGCACGAAAGCCAGTGCAAAAACAAGAACCTGCGGGCCGCGCAGCGCCTCTGACACGGTGCCGGTCAGAGCGCTGAACAGGGCGCTGAACCAGCCACGCAGGGGGATCGTCACATGGCGCATTGTGGTCTCCGAACTGTGGTCTCCGAACTCTACGGGAGACCAGTCTGCGCGCGCGCGGTTAACGAAGCGTTGGCGGGCTTGGCAAATCTGTCTCGGATTTGACCGATTCGCGCGTCAGCCCCGCGAAATCGAAGAGTTTCGGGTCAAGCAGATGCGAGGGGCGCGCGTTCATCAGCGCGCGGAACATGACCTGCCGGCGACCGGGCGCGTTGGCCTCCCAGCCGTCGAGGATGCGCTTGACCTGCTGGCGCTGCAACCCGTCCTGCGAACCGCACAGATCGCACGGGATGATCGGATAGGCCATCGCCCGCGCGAAACGCTCGCAATCGGCCTCGGCCACATGCGCCAGCGGGCGGTAAACGAACAGATCGCCCTCCTCGTTGACCAGTTTCGGCGGCATCGTCGCCAGCCGCCCGCCGTGAAACAGGTTCATGAAGAAGGTTTCGAGAATGTCGTCGCGGTGATGGCCGAGCACCACCGCCGAGCAACCCTCTTCGCGGGCGATCCGGTAGAGGTTGCCGCGCCGCAGACGCGAACACAGCGCGCAATAGGTGCGCCCCTGCGGCACCTTGTCCATGACGATGGAATAGGTGTCGCGATACTCGATCCGGTGCGGCACGCCCATGCGCGCGAGGAACTCGGGCAGCACGGTGGCGGGAAAACCGGGCTGACCCTGATCGAGGTTGCAGGCGAGCAGATCGACCGGCAGGAGGCCGCGCCATTTCAACTCGTATAGCACGGCAAGAAGCGTGTAGCTGTCCTTGCCGCCCGAGAGACAGACAAGCCATTTCGGCGCGCGCCCGGCTTCGGCCCCAGATGCCGGCGGCCCGATCATGCCGTATTGCTCGATCGCCTCGCGGACCTGGCGCACGATCCGCTTGCGCAGCTTGCGGAATTCGGTGCCGGTGGGGGCGCCGTGAAAGAGCGGGTGAATCGCGTCATCGACATCGGGCATGGTGCGCGCTTTAGGGGGTTTCGCGCCATCGGGCAAGAGAGGAGGGCCCTGGGTCCAGGGACGCGTTCCCTCGATATTGCGGTCGCGGGTATTGTTTCCACAACTATTTGTCCCTTCCCCCAAGAATTAGCTTTACAGCTTGCGCGCGACCCCTCACCATATCTTGTAGGGGCGGACGGAATGACTGCCGTCCCTAGAGCAGGCACCTGGCGCTTGGGGTGCAAAGGCCCCCACGCGCCATAGCAAATGAGGCGGCGCCATGGCACTTTCCGAGCATTACATCAGCGACGATCTGCACCCGATCGACATCGTCGAGCACATCGCCGAGCACCACGACTGGGAGTTCGACCGAATCGGCGACGACCAGATCGCCATGGCGATCGAGGGCCAGTGGCGGACCTATGCCATCACGCTGGCCTGGTCGGGCCATGACGAGACGCTGCGGCTGGTGTGCACCTACGAGATGGAGCCCCCCGAAGACAGTCTGCCGGTGCTCTACGAGATGCTCAACACGGTCAATGAGCAATGCTGGAGCGGGGCATTCACCTGGTGGGGCGAACAGAAGCTGATGGTCTGGCGCTATGGGCTTGTCATGTCGGGCACGCAGGGCGCGAGCGCCGAGCAGATCGACACAATTCTGGGCGCGGCGGTGACGGCGGCGGAGCGGTATTACCCGGCCTTCCAGCTTGCGATCTGGGGCGGAAAATCTCCGCGTGACGCGATGCAGGTCGCCATTGCAGAGGCCTACGGGCGCGCGTAAACCTGCCACCGCAAGCGAAAGGCGGGGGCAATCATGACGATGACAGAGGTGGCCGAACGGGGCCTTGTCCTTCTGGGATGCGGCAAGATGGGCGGCGCGATGCTTCGCGGCTGGCTCGATGGCGGGCTGGCCGCGGGCGCGGTGCATGTGATCGACCCGCGCCCGGGCGACTGGCTGCGCGGGACGGGTGTGCATGTCAACGCCGCGCTGCCCGAAAGCCCGGCCATCGTCATCGTCGCGGTCAAGCCGCAGATGATGGGCGACGCGCTGCCCACGCTGAAGGCCCATGGCAACGGCCCGACGCTGTTTGTCTCGATCGCGGCGGGCACGACGATTGCCGCTTGCGAGGCGATGCTGGGCGCGGCGACGCCGGTGGTGCGCGCCATGCCCAACACGCCGGCCGCGATCGGCAAGGGCATCACCGCGATTGTCGGCAATGGCGCGGCAGGCGCCGGGCATCTCGATCTGGCGGAGGCCCTGCTTCGGGCCGTGGGCCAGGTGGTCCGGCTGGAGAGCGAGGACCAGATGGACGCGGTCACCGGGCTTTCGGGTTCTGGCCCGGCCTACGTGTTTCACATGATCGAGTGCATGGCGGCGGCGGGCGTCGCGCAGGGGCTGCCGCCCGGCCTGGCGCTGCACCTGGCCCGCGCGACGGTGGCCGGGGCGGGCGCGCTGGCCGAAGCCGCCGACGAGACGCCCGCCCAACTGCGCGAGAACGTCACGAGCCCCAATGGCACCACGCAGGCCGGGCTTGAGGTTTTGATGGACGAGAAAAGCGGCCTGCCGCCGCTGATGGCGCGCACGGTGGCGGCGGCAACGGCCCGCTCGAAGGCGTTGCGCGATGGCTGAAATTGACTTCGACGATTTTCTCAAGGTCGATATCCGTGCGGGCCGGGTGATCCGTGCGGAACCCTACCCCGAGGCGCGCACTCCCGCGATCAAGCTCTGGATAGATTTCGGCCCCGGGATCGGCGAGCGCAAATCGAGCGCGCAGATCACCGCGCATTACACGCCCGAGGCATTGATCGGCCGGCAGGTGCTGGCGGTGGTGAATTTCCCGCCCCGCCAGATCGGCCGGTTCGTCTCGGAGGTGCTGGTGCTGGGGGTCAGCGATGCGCAGGGCGGGATCGTGCTGATCGGGCCTGACCGGGATGTGCCGCCGGGCGGGAGGCTGCATTGACACGGGTTCTCATCACGCGGCCCATGCCTGCGCGCGTCGTCGAGGCCGCGCGCGCGCTCTTCGAGGTGGAGATGCGCGAGGAGAACACGCCGCTGAAACCGGGGCAGATGAAGGGCGCGCTGGCGCTTTATGACGGGATCGTGCCGACGCTGGGCGACATGTTCTCTGCCGAGGTTTTGGCCGAGGCCGAAGGCAGCCGGTGCCGCATCCTGGCCAATTTCGGGGTGGGCCATAACCATATCGACGTGGCGGCGGCGCGGGCGGTGGGGATCGCGGTGACCAACACGCCGGGCGCTGTGACCGATGCGACCGCCGATATCGCGCTGATGCTGATGCTGATGAGCGCGCGGCGCGCGGGCGAGGGAGAGCGGCTGGTGCGCGCGGGGCGCTGGACGGGGTGGAACCCGACGCAGATGCTGGGGCTGCATGTGACGGGCAAGGCCGTGGGCATCGTCGGCATGGGGCGNNCTCGGCATCGTCGGCATGGGGCGCATCGGGCAGGCGATCGCGCGGCGCTGTCATTTCGGGTTCGGCATGGAGGTGCTCTATTACAATCGCTCGCCTAAGGTGGTCGATTTCCCCGCGCGGCAGGTGGAGAGCCTGGCCGCCCTGGCGGCGGCGGTGGATTTCCTGGTGCTGGCGGTGCCCGGCGGCGCCGCGACGCAGGGGCTGATCGGGCGGCAGGTGCTGGCGGCGATGCGCCCCACGGCGCATCTGGTCAACATCGCGCGCGGCGACGTGGTGGACGAGGCCGCGCTGATCGAGACGTTGCGCGAGGGGCGGATCGCGGGGGCGGGGCTTGATGTCTACGCGCGCGAACCCGAGGTGCCCGCGGCGCTGCGGGCGCTCGAAAACGTCACGCTGCTGCCGCATCTGGGCACTGCCGCGCTCGAGGTGCGCGAGGCGATGGGGCTGATGGCGGTGGACAACCTGCGCGCCTTCTTCGCCGGCGAGGCGCTGCCGAACCCGGTGGCGTGAGGGCCCCGGCAAGGGCGGGGCGAGGCGGGGCGCGGGAAGATCGGCGGCTCAGAACGATTTGCGCGCCGCGAGCGCCGCGCTGATCGTGCCATCGTCGAGATAGTCGAGCTCGCCGCCGACGGGAACACCCTGGGCGAGCGATGTGAGCGTGACCTTGCCCTCAAGCTGATCGGCGATGTAATGGGCGGTGGTCTGGCCATCGACGGTGGCGTTGAGCGCCAGGATCACCTCGGTGATCCCCTCGCCCTCGACGCGGGCGATGAGATCGGGGATGCGCAGCGTCTCGGGGCCGATCTGATCGAGCGCCGAGAGCGCGCCGCCAAGGACGTGGTAGCGGCCCCGGAACGCCTGTCCGCGCTCCATCGCCCAGAGATCGGCCACGTCCTCGACCACGCAGATCTGGCCATTGGCGCGCCTGGGTGCGGCGCAGATGTCGCACACCTCCGCCATGCCGATATTGCCGCAGATGCGGCATTCGCGCGCGGTGGCGGCGACGCTCTGCATGAGATCGGCGAGCGGCGAGAGCAGCAGCGCGCGCTTGCGGATCATGTGCAGCACCGCGCGCCGCGCCGAACGCGGCCCGAGGCCGGGCAGGCGGGCCATCATGTCGATCAGGGCGTCGATGTCGCGGGTGCTGCTCACGGGCGTCGCTCCGGTGGCGAGGGCGGATTGCCTTCGGCGAGGATATTTGGGGCAAGATGAAGCCGGCTCAGAACGGCAGTTTCATGTCCCTGGGCAGGCCCATCGATTCGGTGAGTTTGGCCATCTCTTCCCTGGCCTTGTCCTGCGCGCGCGATTGCGCGTCCTTGATCGCGGCAAGGATCAGATCCTCGACCACTTCCTTGTCGTCGGCGCTGAAGATCGACGGGTCGATGTCGAGCGCCTTCAACTCGCCCTTGGCGGTGCAGGTGGCCTTGACCAGCCCCGCGCCCGATTCGCCGGTCACGGTGAGCATCTGCATCTCGTCCTGGAGCGCGGCCATCTTCTTCTGCATTTCCTGGGCGGCCTTCATCATCTTGGCCATGTCGCCCATCTGTCCCAGACCCTTGAACATGTCGGTCATCTCCTGCTGAAAGGTTCGCTGCGGCTTTAAGCATATCGCGCGCGGTTTGGCGAGGCGCTCAGTCCTGCTCGAAGGGATCCCATTCGCTCTCGACTTCGGGCAGGGCCTCGGCGCCGGCCTCCGAGGCGATGTCCTGCGCGGTTCGGATCTCGCGGATCGCGGCCCCGGGAAAGGTGTCGAGCACGGCGCGCACCAGAGGGTGCTCGCGCGCCTGCGCCTCGAGCGCGGATTGCGCCGCCTCGCGGGCCTCGCGGATGGTGGGGGTGGTGGCCGAATTGACCAGGCTCACGGTCCAGCGTTGCCCGGTCCAGCGTTGCAGCGCCGCGCCGAGGCGCGGGGCAAGGTCGCCGGGCGCGTCGGGGGTCGGGGTGAACTCGATCCGGCCCGGGCGGTAGGCGGCAAGCCGCAGGCAGCCTTCGATCTCGATCAGGAGGCGCGCGTCGCGCCGGGCGCGGATGAGGTCGAGCACCGCGTCGAAAGTCGGATAGGCGGCAAGCGCGATGTCCTGCGCGGGGGCCGTGGCCGTGGCGGGGCCGGTGCCGCGACGGGTTTGCAGGGCGGCGCGGGGGGCGGCGGGCGCGCCCTGCGGGGCGGCGCGCGGGCCAGAGCCGGAGCCGCCGCCGGGGCCGGGCGGGGGCGTGTCGCGCAACTGGCGCACGAGGTCTTCGGGCGCGGGCAGGTCGGCCACATGGGTCAGCCGGATCACCGCCATCTCGGCGGCCATCATGGCGTTGGGGGCGGCGGCCACCTCTTCCAGCGCCTTGAGCAGCATCTGCCACGTCCGCGTAAGCACGCGCATCGGCAGACCTGCGGCCATCGCCTGCCCGCGCGCGCGCTCGTCGGGGCCGATGGTGGGGTCATCGGCGGCATCGGGCGTGATCTTGACCACGCTCACCCAATGGGTGATCTCGGCCAGGTCGCGCAGCACGGCGAGCGGGTCGGCCCCTTCGCCATATTGCGCGCCGAGTTCGCTGAGCGCGCCCGCGGCGTCGCCCTTCATGATGAGATCGAACAGGTCGAGCACGCGGCCCCGGTCGGCGAGGCCCAGCATGGCGCGGACCTGTTCCGCCGTCGTCTCGCCCGCGCCGTGGGAAATTGCCTGGTCCAGAAGCGAGGTGGCATCGCGCGCCGAGCCTTCGGCGGCCCGCGTGATCAGCGCGAGCGCCTCGTCGGTGATCTGCGCGCCTTCGGCCCCGGCGATGCGCTGCAAGAGGCCGATCATCACCTCCGGCTCGATCCGGCGCAGATCGAACCGCTGGCAGCGCGAGAGCACGGTGACCGGCACCTTGCGGATCTCGGTGGTGGCGAAGATGAATTTCACATGCGCGGGCGGTTCTTCCAGCGTCTTGAGCAGCGCGTTGAAGGCGGAGGTGCTGAGCATGTGCACCTCGTCGATGATGTAGATCTTGTAGCGGGCGCTGGCGGCGCGGTAGTGCACGCTCTCGATGATTTCGCGGATGTCGCCAACGCCGGTGCGCGAGGCCGCGTCCATCTCCATCACATCGACATGGCGGCCCTCCATGATCGCCACGCAATGCTCGCACGCACCGCATGGTTCTGTCGTCGGGCCGCCGGTGCCGTCGGGGCCGATGCAGTTCATGCCCTTGGCGATGATCCGCGCCGTGGTGGTCTTGCCGGTGCCGCGGATGCCGGTCATGATGAAGGCCTGCGCGATGCGGTCGGCCTTGAATGCGTTTTTCAGCGTGCGCACCATCGCGTCCTGGCCGACGAGATCGGCGAAGGTCTCGGGGCGGTATTTCCGCGCGAGGACCTGATAGCCGGACTGAAGGGGCTGCGACATGCGTGGGGCCTTTCTGACTCGTCTCCTGCGAATCTAAGGCCGGGGGCGCGGGCCGTCCACCTTGCTTTTCGGGGCAGGTGCGGTGCGGGGGCGCGTGCCCTTGCCGGAGGCGGTGCTGGCGCGCCTGCGCGGTGCGGGGGGTGAGAGGCTGACAACGACCCAAGCGAGGCTCGTTACGGCTGCTTCCTTCCGGATCTGACCGGGTTTGCGAGGCGCCTGCCCGCGCCAACCTCTCAACGGCGCATATAGGCGGCGGCTGGGGGATTCGCAAGAGAGGGGCGCGTATCCGATGACAGGGGCAGCGAGAGGCGCAGGAAGCCGCTGTCGTCAAGGCCGCAATCGCGCGCGCCAAGGGCCTCGATCTCCTCGGGAAAGGCGCGCAGGCCGGGGCCGGTGGCGACCGTCACGCGTGTCTCGGGCATCGCGGCAAGGCGCCATGTGCCGCGCGTCGCGGGGCTGATCGGGCCGCGGGTGGCGACGTAATCGGCGATCAGGTCGCGCACGGGGCGGGTTGACTGGTGGATCAGCCCGTGTTCGGCCAGCGGCAGGAACGGCCCGCCGCCCCAGGCGCGATAGGAATTGGTGGCGATCACGAAGCGGTCGCCGTCGGCCACGGCGCGGCCCTGATGCGTGAGGTCGCGGATGCGCCGCGCCTGCGGCGCGATCAGCGCGCCGGTGAGGTCGTATCGCGCCGGCGCGGTGAGCTCGATGGTGTAGGACAGCCCGTCGATCACGTCGAAGACATGGCCGGGAATGGCGGGATCATGGAGCGCCTGCCCGGGCGCGCCGGGCGTGATCTGGTTGAAGCAGATCGCCGCGCGTTCGAGCCAGTCGCGCACCTCTGCCCCGGTGACGAGCACGCCGCACAGCGTGTTGGGAAAGCCGTAGAGATCGGCGATGTTGCGCAGCCGCAGCGGGCCTGCGGGAATGTCGGTGAAATGATCCGGCCCGCCGCGCCCGCCGGTCTTGAAGGGCGCCGAGGCCGACAGCAGCGGCAGCGCGGCATGGGGCGTGTCGTGGATGGCCTCGGCCAGCGCCGCCGCCTGGGCGGCGTTGACGAGGGCAAGGCCGGGATCGTCGCGCACCATTGCCAGATAGCTGTGCAGCGGCGCGCGCGTCTCGCCAAGTGTGCGCTCGGTCAGGCGCAGGGTGTGGGCGTGCGCGCGGGCGAGCGCGCGGGTGAGGCGCGGGAAGGGCGCGGCCTCGGTTGCCGGGCGCAGCGCGACGGCGTGATCGACGACATGCCAGCCGGTCGCCTCGTGGCAAAGGTGTAGGTCGATCTGCCCGAGATGCGAGGCGGCATAGCCCGGCTTGACGCAGGGCACACCGTAAAGCGTGCCGCGCGCGACATCCGCGCCGGGCGTGTCGGCGTGGTCGGGGCCGGGAAAGATCCGGTGGCTGTGCCCGGCGATCAGCGCGTCGATGCCGGGCACACGCGCCAGCGCGCGCGCCGCGTTCTCCATGCCGGGCCGGGCCGGGCCGGGGTCGATTCCGGTATGGGCCAGCGCCACGACGATATCGGCGCCGCGCGCGCGCAGCTCGGGCACCCAGTGGCGGGCGGTCTCGACCATGTCGCGGGTGGTCAGGCGGCCCGCGAGATGGGCATGATCCCAGACCGTCGCCTGCGGCGGCGTCAGGCCGATGAGGCCGATGCGGATCTCGTGGCTGCTGCCGTCAGCCGCACGCAGGTGGCGCGTCACGATCGCGACCGGCGCCACGAAGGGCGTATCGGCGAGCGGCGTGGCCCCTTGCGCGCGCACGGCATTGGCGCAGAGCACGGGGAATCGCGCCTCGGCCAGCGTATCGGCGAGCCAGTCGAGGCCGAAATTGAACTCGTGATTGCCCAGCGCCGCGGCGTCATAGCCCATGAGGTTCATTGCCCGGATGACGGGATGTTTGCCGCGCCAGCCCTGACCGGGCCGCGCGGTGAGATCGGTGAGCGGCGTGCCCTGGAGGAAGTCGCCATTGTCGAGCAGCAGGCAGTTTTCGGCGCCCGCCTCGGTGCGCGCGCGCTCGACGAGCGTGGCGATACGCACAAGCGCGGCGTGCGCGTCGCGCCGCCCGGTAAAGTAATCCTGCGGCAGGATATGCCCGTGCACGTCCGATGTCGCCAGAAGGCGCAGCGTGATCCGTGGCCCGGTCGTCGGCGGCGATTCGGGTGCGGGCGCGATATTTGACAAGGCGTTGACCTGCGACTGGGAAGAAAGAACGGTGACCCGGTCGGCCGGGACTGACATGGTGGGCCGAGTGGCGATGCGGGTATATGACAAGATCGGTTAATCCGATACAATACCCCATAGGTTGTATTACTTGATTGTTTTAGCGCCAGGGGCGAGCGATCCGGCTCTTGCCTTGTTCCTCATGCCAGTGCCACTAATACATGACGAACGAGGAGGTTGTATGCGACACGCGGAAGAGGTGACGTTCGGGGGCTCGGCGCTGGACCGGGCCGACGATATTCGCGGCGATGAGGGCGCGATTGCGATGGCGCTGGCCGAGGGGCGGGCGCGCTCGGTCGTGCTCTGGCGCGGCAAGCCGCTTCTGGCGGCGCCGGGGTTCGATGCGCTGGTGACGCTTTCGCCCGATCATCCGCTGCTGAGGCGCTACAAGGTGCCGCCGATCCTGCTCGGGCGCGACGAGGGGGGCGATCTCATTCTTGCCCACGACATCTCGGCCTGGGTGCCGCCGGGGCTCGAGCCTGATCGGCTCGACAGTTTCCTCGACGCCTCGGAACAGGCGCATCCCGACCTGCCCGAGGGCGCGGTCTTTGCCGAGTTGCGTCAGGTGATGGCGCATCTTTCGCCGCGCGATGCGGAACTGGCCGCGACCGCCAGGGCGATCTTCGGCTGGCACGAGAGCCACCGCCACTGCGCACGCTGCGGCGCGCGAAGCCGGATGATCCGCGCGGGCTGGCAGCGCGCCTGCGACGATTGCGGCGCGCAGCATTTCCCGCGCACCGATCCGGTGGCGATCATGCTCGTCACTCGTGGCAATTCGGTGCTGATGGGGCGCTCTCATGGCTGGCCTGCGGGGATGTATTCGCTGCTGGCCGGGTTCATCGAGCCGGGCGAGACGATGGAGGCCGCCGTGCGCCGCGAGGTCTGGGAAGAGGCGGGGGTGCGCGTCGGGCGCGTCAGCTATCTGGCAAGCCAGCCCTGGCCCTTTCCCGCCTCGCTGATGCTGGGCTGTCGCGGCGAGGCGCTGAGCGAGGCGATCACGATCGACCCCAACGAGATCGAGGACGCGCGCTGGATGAGCCGCGAGGAGATTCTTGCCGCCTTTGCGGGGGAACATCCCGAGGTGTTGCCCGCGCGCAAGGGGGCGATGGCGCATTTCCTGCTCGAGAACTGGCTTGCCGACCGGCTCGATTGAGGCGAGAGTGTCGCCTGCGCAGGGACAGGCGGCACAGCGGGACGGGTCATGCAGTTTGCCAGCAAGGAAGACATCGACGCGCCGATCGGGCATGTCTTTGCCGAGATCACCGATTTTCAGCGGTTCGAGCGCGCGGCGCGCAGCCGGGGCGCGCAGGTGCAGCGCACCGACGGCCTGAAGGCGCCGGGAGCCGGCATGAGCTGGCGCGCGAAGGCCAGGCTGCGCGGGCGGATGCGCGATATTTCCTTGCAGCTCGTCGATTATGACCCGGCCAGCGGCATCGCCCTTGCCGCCGGGACGGCGATGCTGGAGGCGCGCATCACCGTGGACCTGGTGGCGCTGTCGCGGGCGCGCACGCGGCTCGCGGTCGAGATCACGCTTGGCGCGCGCACACTGGCCGGGCGGCTTGTCCTGCAATCGCTGAACCTGGCCAGAAGCAACATGACAAGACGGTTCAGGTTGCGGCTTGCGGATTATGCGATCGGTATCGAGGATCGCTACCGGCGCGCATCCTGAACGGCGGCATGGCGCCGCGGGTCGGCGGGATAGACGCCGAGAATGGTGACGTCCGAGGTGAAATAATCCAGCTCGTCGAGCGCGCGTGCCACTGCCGGATCGTCGGGGTGGCCCTCGATATCGGCATAGAATTGCGTGGCGGTGAACGAGCCGCCCAACATGTAGCTTTCCAGCTTGGTCATGTTCACGCCATTGGTGGCAAAGCCGCCAAGCGCCTTGTAGAGCGCGGCGGGGATGTTGCGCACCTGAAAGACGAAGGTGGTCATCATCCCGTCCTCGCCGCGCGGGGTGAAATCAGGCTCGGGCGCCATCACCAGAAAGCGGGTGGTATTGGTGCCCTGGTCCTCGATATGGCGGGCGATCACGTCGAGGCCGTAGATCTCGCCCGCAAGCTCGCTCGCCAGCGCGGCCATCTCCGGCTTGCCTGCCTCGGCCACCTGCCGCGCCGAGCCGGCGGTGTCGGCGCCGGTCACGCGGCGGATGCCGTGGCGCTCCAGAAAGGCGCGGCACTGACCGAGCAACATGGTATGGCTCATCGCGCTCTCGATCTGATCGAGCCGGGTGCCGGGCAGGGCGAGCAGGTTGATATGCACGCGCACGAATGCCTCGCCGACGATATGCAGCCCCGATTCCGGCAGCAGGTGGTGGATGTCGGCGACGCGCCCGAAGGTGGAATTCTCGATCGGCAACATGGCAAGCTGCGCTGCGCCGCCGCGCACCGCCGCGATCGCATCCTCGAAGGTGCGGCAGGGCAGGACCTCCGTTCCGGGAAAGGTCTCGCGGCAGGCCTGATGGGAATAGGCTCCCGGCTCTCCCTGAAAGGCGATGCGCTTGGTCATGGCGGTTTCCGTCCAATTCGGGCCCGGTCGGGCGTTTGGTCGCGGAAACTACACCTTGCGCGGTGGTAGGGGAAGCGGATAGATACGCGCCCAAGCGACAGAGCAAACGGAAGCGAGCCAATGTTCGACACGATGACACTGACCAAGGCCACGGGCGCCCTTTGCGGCTCCTTGCTGGTGTTTCTTCTGGGTGGCTGGGTGGCCGATTCCCTGTTTTCGACCGGGGGCCACGGCGACGACCATGTTCAAGGGTTCGTGATTGATACCGGGGCAGATGACGCGACAGATGTCGTGGCCGACGAGGGGCCGAGCTTTGCCGAACTTTTCGCCGCCGCCGATGTGGCCAATGGCGAGCGGGCATTCCGCAACTGCGCCGCATGTCATGGGCTTGAGAAGGGCGAGAACAAGGCCGGTCCGTATCTTTATGGCGTGGTCGGGCGCGATGTGGGCGCGGCCGAGGGCTTTGCGGCCTATTCCGGCGCCTTGACCGCCGTGGTCGATGTCTGGACGCCCGAGGCGCTCAACGCCTTCCTCGAAAATCCCAGGGGTTATGCGCCGGGCACGTCGATGGGCTATGCCGGGCTGCGCAAGGCGCAGGACCGCGCCGACCTGATCGCCTTTCTTGATCAGACCGATGGCACCACCTACGAGATGCCTGCCGGGGAGGAGGACGCCGAAACGTCCCCTCAGGAGGCTGCTCCCGAATAGGCCGCTGTCGCCGATCTGGCCCAGGAAGGGGGCAAGCATTCCGGCGTGCCCGGCGGGCTGACTTTCCGGGGCCGCTGCCTGCGAGGGCGGCGGCCTTTGCCTGTCCGCCCCCTTCTGTGCTTGAACAAGCCGCCCGCCCCGCCTAGCTTGCCCGGCAAGGCGCGGCCAACGCGCGATATCCGACAGGAGGATGAGATGAGCCAACCGCCACAGGCCGGATTTCCCGTCACCCGCCGCTTTGCCCTGTCGGGCATGGGGGCGCTCCTGGCCGGGAGCGCGCTGCCGGCGCTCTTGCCCGGCCATGCGCGCGGGGGGGGCGAGCAGATCATCCGCGCGCATGGCTATTCCTTCTTCGGCGATCTCAAGTATCCCGCCGATTATCCGCATTTCGATTATGTGAACCCCGACGCACCCAAGGGGGGCGAGATTTCGCTGTTTGCCCCCGGCACGTTCGATTCGATGAACCCCTATTCGCGCAAGGGCCGCGCCGGGCGACTCTCGTGGATGGTCTATGAAAGCCTCCTGGGCGGGTCGGAGGCCACCGGCGAACCGTTGCCGGGGGACCGCTACAACGAGGGCTATGGCCTGCTGGCCGAGAGCCTCGAATACGACGAAGGCAAGACCTGGGTCATCTTCCACATGCGCCCCGAGGCGCGCTTTGCCGATGGCACGCCGGTCACCGCGCATGACGTGGTATTCTCGCATAACCTGTTTCTGGATCAGGGCCTGCGCTCTTATGCCGAGGCGGTCCGGCGGCGGGTGATCGGGGCCGAGGCGCTGGATGATCACCGGGTGAAGTTCACCTTCGCGGAAGGGATCTCGCGCCGGTCGCTGATTGATCAGGTCGGCGGCACGCCCGTGTTCCCGCGCGCCTGGTATGAGAATACCGGCGCGCGGCTCGATGAGCCACGGCTGGAGGCGGCACCGGGCTCCGGCCCCTATCAGGTCAAAAGCCATGAGGTGAACCGCAATATCGTCTACGAGCGCAACCCCGATTACTGGGGCTGGCATCTGCCGATCAACAAGGGGCGGCACAATTTCGACCGCATCCGGATCGAGTATTTCGCCGATGACAACGCCGCCTTCGAGGCGTTCAAGGCGGGCATCTACACCTTCCGTCCCGAGGGCAATTCCAAGACCTGGGCGACCGGCTATGATTTCCCGGCGATCCGCGCGGGCCACGTGGTGCGCGCCGAACTGCCCGACGGGCTGCCGCCGACGCCCTCGGGCTTCATCTTCAACCTCGGCCGCGAGAAATTGCAGGACAAGCGCGTGCGGCAGGCGATCGCGCTTGGCTTCAATTTCGAATGGACCAACGCCTCGCTGCAATATGGGCTGTTCAAGCAACGCCATTCCTTCGTGCAGGATACCCCGCTGGAGGCCAAGGGCCTGCCCGGGGGGGCGGAGCTTGCACTGCTCCAATCGCTTGGCGATCTGGTGCCCGAGGAGATGCTGACCGAGCCGGCGGTGATGGCGCACACATCCAACGGCGAGCGGCTGAACGACCGGCGCAACCTGCGCCGCGCGATGCAGCTTCTGGACGCGGCGGGCTGGCCGGTGGGCGATGACGGCAAGCGGCGCAATGCCGCCGGAGAGGTGCTGACCATCGAGATCCCGATTTCGTCGTCCGGTTCGGCCACCATGTCGGCGGTGGTGGAAAGCTTCGTGTCGAACCTGAAACTCATGGGAATCGACGCGAAATTCGACAAGATCGACGCCGCGCAATACACCGCCCGCGAGCGCGACCGCGATTATGACCTGATCTTTGACAGCTACATGGCCTTTCTGGAGGCAGGCACCGGGCTGCATCAGCGTTACGGCTCGCGCGAGGCGGAATTCAGCCTGTTCAACCCGGCGGGGCTGGCCAGCCCGATGGTGGATGCGCTGATCGACCGCGCGCTCGAAGCGACGACGCTCGAAGAGCAGAACGTGGCGCTGATGGCGCTCGACCGGGCCTTGCGGTTCGAGTTCTTCATGATCCCGACCTGGTATCTCGACCGCTCCTGGGTGGCCTATTGGGACATGTATGAGCGCCCCGATCCCTTGCCGCCCTATGCGACCGGTGTGCTCGATTTCTGGTGGTATAACGAGGAAAAGGCCGCTGCGCTCAAGGCCGCGGGCGCGCTGTGAGGCAGGTTGTGATCGGGGGGAGCGCCTGAGATGGGGGCCTATATCCTGCGGCGCCTGGCGCTCATCATCCCGACGCTTCTGGGCATCATGATCATCAATTTCGCGCTGGTGCAGTTCGTGCCCGGCGGCCCGGTGGAGCAGATGATCGCCAATATGCAGGGGCGTGGTGACGTGTTCGAGAGCTTTGCCGGCTCTGGCTCGGATACCGGACAGGACTTGGTGGGCACGGTGGGCGGCAGTGATGCCTATCTTGGCGCGCGCGGGCTGCCGCCCGAACTCATCAAGGAGCTGGAAGAGCAATTCGGCCTCGACAAGCCCCCTGTCGAGCGCTTCCTCGGCATGTTGTGGAACTACATGCGCTTCGATTTCGGCGAGAGCTATTTCCGGTCGATCTCTGTCGTGGATCTGGTGATCGAGAAGATGC
>DIUD01000046.1 GCA_002428225.1 Roseovarius sp. UBA6167
TGCTGGAACTGCGCCGCCAGAAGGGCGGCGACCATGACCGGATGCAGGCCGACATGGCCCGGATCGAGGCCGAGGTGCGCGCCCAATACGGCGAACAGTCCGATCCCTATTATGCCACGTCGCGGCTATGGGATGACGGGCTGATCGAACCGGGCCAAACGCGCGACATCCTCGGCCTGTGCCTGGCCATCGTGACATCGGTGCCCGAAACCGAGCACCGCCATACACCCGTATTCAGAATGTGAGGCCAATGACATGACAACGACGTATGAAACCCTCCTGATCGAGACCGACGCGCGCGGTGTCGCCACCGTGACCCTCAACCGGCCAGACAAGCACAACTCCATGAACGGCACGCTGATCGCGGAGCTTCACGACGCGGCCGGGCGGCTGGCATCCGACGACAACGTGCGCATCGTGATCCTGACCGGCAATGGCAAAAGCTTTTGCTCCGGGGGCGATTTCAACTGGTTCGCCTCGAACATCGAAAAGACCCGCGCCGAGCGGGTCGAGCAAAGCGCCACGCTTGCGCAGCTTTTGCGCCGGCTCGACACAATGCCCAAGCCGCTGATCGGGCGGATCAACGGCCCGGCCTATGGCGGCGGGGTCGGCCTGATTTCGGTCTGCGACTACACCATCGGCACCGAGGGGGCGCGGTTTGGCCTGACCGAGGTCAGGCTGGGCCTGCTGCCCGCCAATATCTCGCCCTATGTGGTCGCCCGCATCGGCAAGGTCCATTCGCGCGAAACCATGCTTTCGGGTGCCCTGTTCGACAGTGCCCGCGCCGAACGGATCGGGCTGTTGACCGAGGTTGTGGCCCCCGACGATCTGGACGGCGCCGTTGAACGGGTGGTGCACGATCACCTTCAGGCGGCACCCGGTGCCGTGGCCGATACCAAGGCGCTGATCGCCTATGTCGCGGCGCATGATCTGGAAACCAACATGATCTACACCGCCGACCGGCTGGCCGATGCCTGGGAAACCAGCGAAGGGATCGAGGGCATCAACAGCTTTCTTGACAAGAGCAGCCCGTCCTGGCGCGTGAAATGAGCTTTACCCGCGTCCTGATCGCCAACCGGGGCGAGATCGCCCGGCGCATCCAGCGCGGTTGCCGCAAGCTGGGGCTGGAAACGGTGGCCGTCTTTTCCGAGGCCGACCGCGATGCGCCCTTCGTGGCCGAGGCCGATCACGCCGTCTGCATCGGCCCCGCCGCCCCGTCCGCCAGCTATCTGAACGTCGCGGCAATTATCGAGGCCGCGCGCGCCACCGGCGCGGGCGCGGTGCATCCCGGCTATGGCTTTCTGTCCGAAAACGCCGATTTCGCGGCGGCGGTCGAGGCAGCGGGCCTGGTCTTTGTCGGGCCGGAAGCCCGCGCCATCGCCAAAATGGGATCCAAGATCGCGGCCAAGGCCGCCGCCGAGGCCGCCGGCGTGCCGGTGCTGCCCGGTTATCGTGGTGCGGATCAGTCCGACGCGCGCCTGCTGCAAGAGGCGGGCGCGCTCGGGGTGCCGTTCCTGGTCAAGGCCAGCGCGGGCGGCGGCGGGCGCGGGATGCGTCTTGTCACCGACATGGCCGACGCGCCCGAGGCCGTCGCCTCTGCCCGCGCCGAGGCGCAGGGCGCATTCGGCGACCCGGCGGTGTTCCTGGAACGCTATGCTCCCCGCGCCCGCCATGTCGAGGTGCAGGTGCTGGGCGACACCCACGGCACCGTGCTCCACCTGGGCGACCGCGACTGTTCGCTTCAGCGCAACCACCAGAAACTGATCGAAGAGGCCCCGGCCCCCGATCTGCCCGAAGATCTGCGCGACGACATGCGCACCGCCGCCGTGCGGCTTGCGCAGGCGATCGGATACCGCTCTGCCGGGACGGTGGAATATCTTTATGACCCCGAGCGCGCCGCGTATTACTTTCTCGAGATGAACACCCGCCTTCAGGTCGAACATCCCGTGACCGAGGCGATCACCGGGATCGACCTCGTGGAATGGCAATTGCGCATCGCGCGGGGCGAGGCGCTGACTTTCGGGCAAAGCGATCTGCGCTTCGACGGCCACGCCATCGAGGTGCGCATCGCCGCCGAAAACCCGGCTGAAAACTACCGCCCCGAAACCGGCACGATCACGCTTTGGGCGCCGCCTTCGGGCGTGCGGCTCGATACCGGCGTCGGCGAGGGCTCGGTTGTCGGCCATCACTACGATTCCATGCTGGCCAAGCTGATCGTCCATGCCCCCGACCGGGCACAGGCGATCCGCGAAAGCGTGGCCGCGATCAATCGCTTTGCCGTGGGCGGAGTGGGGGTGAACCTCGCCTTTCAGCGGGCCTTGCTGATGCATCCCGATTTTGCCGCGGTCCGGCATCATACCGCCGGGCTGGCCGAGATGTTTCCGGGCGGATGGACCCCCCCCGAACCCGATGCGCAAAGCCGCGCGCTGGCGGCACTGGCCCTGCATCTGCATCTGGCGCCCAACACCGGCAACACCCCGTGGCAAAGGCTGGGCGCCTGGCGTCTGACCGCGCCCGCGGGCCGACCGGGGGCGGCATATTATTGGACCCGCGGCGATGACGGCCCGGCCCGCATAGCGGGCGATGCAACGAAGCTGGCGGTGATGTTGCCCGACGGCGCCGATTTGGCCGTTGAATCGCCCGCGCTGGCCGCCAATCGCCTGAGCGGGCGCATCGACGGCGTTCCCTTGGCCCGCGCCGCCCATGTGCGCCGCGCGAGGGATCACTGGCAGGTGCATCTCTCTACACCCGATGGGCTCGCCGGTTTTGCGTTTGAAACGCTCGAGGAGAGGCACCTGCACCGCGACACGGGACTGACCGGAGGGGCAGACATGCTTGTCGCGCCGATGCCCGGTGCCGTGGTAGAATTGCGCGTCGCGCCCGGCGGCCGGGTGGCGGCGGGCGACACGCTGGTGGTGCTTGAGGCGATGAAACTGCTGCAAAGCCTGACCGCCCCCGTTTCGGGCACCGTGGCCGAAATCTACTGCGCGCCGGGCGATACGGTCGCCGGGCAGGCCCCCCTTGTAAAACTAGATCCGGAGGAAACCCCATGACCAGACAAGACCCCATCGACGCGGCCACAGGCCCGTTCAACGAAGACCTGGAGATGATCCGCGCGCAGTTGCGCCGGTTCATCGAAACCGAGGTAACGGCCAAGGCCGACGCCTGGGAAGCGGACGGCATGGTGCCGCGCGACGTGCTGCGCCGGATGGGCGATCTGGGCGTGCTGGGGATGCGCTATGATCCGCAATATGGCGGCGCGGGGCTGGACGTGATGTCGAGCGTCATGCTCGCCGAGGAGGTGGGGCGTTCCACCTTCGGCGGCTTTTCGGCCACGGTTCTGGTGCATACCGACATGGCCTCGCCGCATCTGGAAAACGCGGGCTCGCCCGAACAGAAGGCGCGCTGGATGCCGTCGATCACCTCGGGTGAAAAGATCGCCGCCGTGGCCGTGACCGAACCGGGCGCCGGTTCCGATGTTGCGGGGATGCGCACGCGCGCGGTGCGCGACGGTTCGGACTGGGTGCTGAACGGCACCAAGATGTTCATCACCAACGGGGTGCATGGCGATCTGTATTTCGTTGGCGCGAAAACCGACCCCGACGCCAAGGGCTCGCGCGGGATCACCATGTTCGCAGTCGAAAAGGGCACGCCGGGGTTCTCGGTCGGGCGGGCCTTGAACAAGACCGGCTGGCTGTGCTCGGACACCGCCGAGCTGATCTTGGAGGATGTGCGCGTCCCCGCCGAGAACGTGCTGGGCGAGGTCAACCGGGGCTTCTACTCGGTGATGAAGAACTTTCAGAACGAACGGATCGTGCTGGGCGCGATGGCCTGCGCCGAGGCGCAGACCGCGCTGGAGATGACGGTGGATTACGTCAGGCAACGCAAGGCATTCGGCGGCGTGCTCTGGGACAAGCAGGCGGTGCGCCAGCGGCTGGCCGATTGCCAGACCCGGATCGAGGCGGGGCGCCAACTTACCTATCACGCCGCGTCACTAGATGCCGCGGGCCGCGATTGCGTCAAGGAGGTCTCCATGGTCAAGGCGTATTGCGGCGAGCTGGTGAACAGCGTGCTTTACGACTGTGTGCAGTTTCATGGCGGCATGGGCTATATGCGCGAAACGCCGGTGGAGCGCATGTCGCGCGACGCCCGCGTTCAGGCCATCGGCGGCGGCGCCAGCGAGGTCATGCTGGAAGAAGTCGCGAAACGGATGTAAGACGCCGCGCGATTTTGGACGCTTGCCAGCCATCGGGCTGGCGGCGCCCGGCCGCCGCTATCGCTGCCGCCTGAGATAGACGTAACAGGCCCCTCCGCCACCATGCCGATGATGCGCCTCTACAACCTCGATCACCAGCGGCGCGAGTGGCGGCATGCGCAGCCAGAGCGGCACGTTGTGGCGCAACACGCCACGGCGCACCGGGATCGGGCCGCCATCGTCGCGGTCCTTGCCCTTGCCGGTGACGACCAGGACCAGCCGCTTGCCCTGCCCCTGGGTGCGCAGGATGAACTCCGCAAGCGCGGCACGCGCCTGATCGAGCGTCATGCCGTGCAGGTCGATCCGGGCCTCGGGCACCAGTTTCCCGCGCTTCAACCGCTCAAACGCCTTGCGATCCATCGCCACAGGTGCGGCGGCGATCTTCTCGGCAGAACCGGACAGGACACCGGGCAGGACACCGTAATCGCGTGGGCCGGAACGCGCCTTCTGGCCGATGTGGAACGGCTCGACAGGGTGCGGCGGGGCGGAATCCTCTTGCGGCGCGGCCTTCGCGGCGAGCGGCATCGCCTGACGCCGCGGACTGATCGGCACGGTGCGGCGTGCAACCTCCTGCCAGAGCGCCTCTTCCTCGGGGCGCAGATGCCGCTTGCGGATCACGGACAGCCACCCATCAGCATTGCACGCGGTCCCCCGATCGTGCAGCCGCACCGATCATTCGCCGGTGGCAACAAGCCGCCAGTTCGGATCATCCGCACCCATGATGCGCTCATAAGTCCAGAGATCCTTCTGCCGCTTGCTGTGTCCGGGCTCGCCCTCGACAACCTCGCCGTTGGCATCGCGCACCACTGAGACCAGTTCCGCGACATAGCGCACATCTATCTCGGCGCGGCGACTTGCAGGATCGAACCGCGCATCGTTGATGGCAATATCGCGGATTCCGACAAATTCGGTCTCAACGCTAAGCCCCTGCTGCTCGCGCGCATCGACCACCTGAGCGAAAGCCTCATAGACCTCGGGTGACAGGAACGGCGTCACCTCGTCAAGCGTGCCGCGCTCGAAGGCCATGAGGATCATCTCATAGGCCCCGCGCGCGCCCTGAAGGAAATCGGTGACGCCGAAATCCGGCTCGATCCGCTTCATCTCGGCCAGCGCGGCGGCAGCGTCGGAATCCTCCGGCACATGATCGGTAATGTCACGATCGGGGCCACCTTCGATTACCTCGAAACCGCGCCGCGCCGCCGGCTTTTCAACCGGCCGCGTGGCCGGCTTGCCTTCAAAACCGTCCCGCGTACCAAGAACGCTCTTGAGCCGGACAATCAGGAAAATGGCGATGCCGGCGAGAACCAGCAGTTGCAGGATCGGCGAATTCATGAGCACCTCGTGTCGTGCGCGGCATGGCAGGCTCTGTCACATGTCCCTATGTAGGGGAGGGGCGCGGCCAAGTCCACCACAAGCCGCGCGAATTGAAGGAGGCCGCCCATGTGGCTGTTGATTGCTTTCATCGCCGTGCCGTTGATCGAGATCGCGCTTTTCATTCAGGTTGGCGGGATGGTCGGGGTCTGGCCGACACTGGCCATCGTTGTGCTGACCGCGCTCATCGGCACCGCGCTCTTGCGACGGCAGGGATTTCAGGAGATGAACCGGTTTCGGGCGGCCCTGGCTGGCACGGGCGATCCGTCGGAACCGCTGCTCCATGGAGCAATGATCCTGTTCGCCGGCGCGTTGCTGCTTACACCGGGCTTTTTTACCGATGGCCTGGGCTTTGCCCTGCTGCTGCCGCCGGTCCGCGCCTGGCTCTTCACGCAGATCCGCAGGCGGATCGTGGTGCATGACATGAGCCGTCCGCAACCCCGGCCCGATATCATCGAGGGCGAGTATGAAGCCATTGAGCCGGACGGAAATGACCCCTCCGGCTGGACCAGGCATTGAGGCGCGTCCGCTCGCCTGCTAAGCAGGCCGGGATTCATTTCTATCAGGAGAGCCAGATGGCCGAACACGAGAACGGAGCCGCGCCGAACGCCGCAGATGGCGCACAACAGCCCGCGCAGCCGCAGGTCAGGATGCAGATCCTCACGCAATTCGTGCGTGACCTGTCCTTCGAGAATGTCCTTGCCCAGCGCGGCGCTGGCGGCGAGGTTCAGCCCGACATGAAGGTAACCGTCAATCTCGACGCCAAGAAGCGTCCGGCGGAACACCAATACGAAGTGTCGTGCAAGCTCAACGTCACCTCGCGCGACAAGGCCGGTGAAGAGACGGTCTTCGTTTTCGAGATGGACTATGTTGGCATATTCCACATCGAAGGCGTGCCTGACGACCAGCTTCACCCGTTCCTTCTGATCGAATGCCCGCGCCAGATCTTTCCCTTCATGCGTCGCATCGTCAGCGATGTAACCCGCGATGGCGGCTTTCCACCGCTCAACCTCGACAATATCGACTTCGTGCAGCTTTATCGCCACGAAATCGCGCGCCGTCAGGCCACAGCGCAAACCGCGAACGCCTGATCACCGCAACCAGAGCGCCGCGTCGCCCATTCTCGCCACAAAGGCGGCATGGGCCGCGCGTTCCTCCCCGGTCAGGCGCGAAACAAGCGGTCGTGGTCGCGGACCGGGGCGCCATCCGGCATCGACAGGCCCGTCAGATGACGCCCTGACCACCGGTTCCGCGGTTAGCGCGAAATCCGGCTGTCGCCCGCCAATCAACTCGAGATAAACCTCGGCCAGGATCTGCGCATCAAGAAGCGCACCGTGCAATGCGCGCCCCGAATTGTCGATGGCAAAGCGTCGACACAAGGCATCAAGCGAGGCGGGCGCGCCGGGAAACTTCTGCCGTGCCATGGCCAGGGTATCGACCGCGCGTTCGAATGACAGATCAGGCAAGCCGGCCCTGCCCAACTCGGCATTGAGAAATTTCATGTCGAAGGCAGCGTTGTGGATCACCAGCCGCGCATCGCCGACAAATTCCAGAAATGCCCGTCCTGCCTGTGCGAAAAGCGGCTTGTCCTTCAGCGTTACCTCTCCTGCGCGCGCCGGGCGCGGTATTGGCAGCAAATCCGGCCCGATCCCATGGACGCGAAAGGCGTCCTCGGGCATGTTCCGCTCGGGGTTGATGTATTGATGATAGCGGCGTCCCGTCGGCATGTGATTGTAAAGCTCGAGCGCTCCGATCTCGACGATTCGGTGCCCCTCGGATGGCTCGAAGCCGGTGGTTTCGGTATCCAGGACGATCTCACGCATGGGCAATCTTCCGTCTGATATCTGCCAGCACCGCCCGCACCTGTTCGCGCGCATGGTCTATCGTATCGGTCTCGATCACATAATCCGCCCGGGCGCGCTTTTCGGCGTCGGGTATCTGTCGGGCCAGGATGTTCTCGAATTCCGCCTCGGTCATCGTGCCGCGCGCCAGAACGCGCGCGCGCTGCACCTCCGCCGGAGCACTTGCGACCGCCACCGCGTCAAAGCCGGCAGTGTCGCCGCCCTCGAACAGCAGGGGGATATCCAGGACTGTGACATCGGCTGTCCGGGAGGCGAGAAACTCTGCCCGGTCCCGCGCGACCAGCGGGTGCACGATCTGCTCGATCCGGTTGAGTGCCGACGGGTCTCGCGCGATGATCTCCTTAAGGCGCGCGCGGCTCACCTCGCCTGACGCCACCGCCTCTGGAAAGGCCCGGGCCATCGGCGCGACCGCCGCGCCCCCGCGCGAATAAAGCCGATGCACCGCCGCATCTGCATCCCAAAGCGCACAGCCCTCCTCGACGAAAAGCTGCGCCGTCGTCGATTTGCCCATTCCGATGGATCCGGTCAGCCCAAGCCGAAAGGTCATCGATGCACCGCCTCGCGCGTCTCGGCATCGACCTGCGGGCGCACACCGAACCAGCGCTCGAACCCCGGCACCGCCTGGTGCAAAAGCATCCCGAGACCATCGACCGTGATGCATCCCATCGCTTCCGCCTCCTCCAGCAACCGTGTCCTGAGCGGCGCATAAACGAGATCCGTCACCACCGCGCCTTTCTGCAACCCGTCTAGCGGCACACGCAACTGCGGCTTGCCCGCCATGCCGAGCGAGGTCGTATTCACCACCGTCGCCGCATGTTCGAGCATATTGCCCGCCTGCACCCAATCGACCACCCGCAACTTGCGCCCGAATTCCTGTTGCAGCGCCTCCGCCCTGAGCCTCGTGCGGTTGGAAATCAAGATCTCCGGCGCGCCCGCGTCGCGCAGCGCAACCACAACCGCCCGCGCCGCACCGCCCGCGCCCAGCACCGCCGCCGGCCCGGCGGTCACGTCCCAGCCGGGCGCACCCTGCCTGAGATTTTCCAGGAATCCATAGCCATCGGTGTTATCCGCATAAATTGTTCCGTCCTTGCGAAAGCTCAGCGTATTTGCCGCACCGATGACCGTAGCGCAATCGCTGACGACATCGGCCAGCGCAAGAACGCGCTCCTTGTAGGGGACAGTCACATTCACCCCGACAAAACCCAGCTTCGGCAAACTGCGCAATGCGTCATTCAGGTTCGCTTCGCTGATCTCCATTGGAATGTAGAAGCCACGGATCCCCAGACTCTTGAGCCAGTGCCCATGAAGCTGCGGCGAACGCGAATGCGCTATCGGCGATCCAATCACACCGGCCAGCGGGATTTTATCGTCGCTCATTGCGGCAAATCTCCTCGAAGCGTCAGAAAGGCCAGCACGTCGAGCAAAGGCAGGCCCAATACCGTGAAATAATCGCCTTCGATGCGGGAAAACAAGCGCACGCCTTCGGATTCGAGCTTGTATGCCCCGACACATCCGGCAACATCGGGCCAATTCCGTGCAAGATAGGCGTCAAGCCATTCATCGCTGAACGAGCGCATTGTCAACCGCGCCCGCCCCACATGCCGCCAGATCGGCGCCCCGTTCTCGCAAATCACTGCCGCCGACAACAGATCATGCGCCCGCCCGCGCATCCGCAACAGCTGTGCGCGCGCCTCGGCAAGCGTCTCGGGCTTGGACAATATCTCGCCCTTCAGATCGAGCACCTGATCACATCCAAGCACGCGCCGTGCCGCATGTTTCTGGCTGACCTTGACGGCCTTCATCGCTGCCAACGTATCCGCGACATCGCGAGGCGTGGCTCCCTGCGATAACAGCGCATCCTTCAGGCTTGATTCGTCTATTCGCGCCGGATCGACATCGACGGTCAGCCCGGCATTCTCCAAAAGCGCCCGCCTTGCAGGCGACGCCGAGGCTAGAACAAGGGTGACATCCATGTGGATAACTCCATTACTGATCGCCAATATTCTCTGGATCCTGGGAGGCGGTCTGGTTTTCACCTCGCAACCAGCATGTCTCAGGTCAAAGCATCGAGAGTTTTCCCTCTGGGGACAAGAATGAATTGCTGTTGCTGAGAACCCGGTGATGCGCCGGTTATCAACATAGTAAATTGCGCTTACTTTTTGTATCTTTCAGTGTAACGTATTGTTTTATATTATTTATTACGAGAAATTTTCTGTCCTTTGCACTTGGCCGCAATTAATCCACATACTTGTCCACATGTGGATCATTGCAGGTAAAACCACATAATCCCCAGAATACCGATGACCCTACAACATCATCTATCTCTTAAAATCTCTTTATTATAAATAGAAATCAGGCAGTGCCCCATAACGGTTGACGCTCCCTGTTAGGACGTCTAGAAACGGAATCGGTGCCGTCCGGTTGCCGTTTGTCCCCTGATTTCTCCGTCGTGGTCCTTTCCGAGGCCATAGCCCCTTGAGGTTTCTCATGTCCGAAGAACGTGTCAATCTGTCTGATCTGAAGGCGCTCACCGCCAAGGATCTTCTGGCCATTGCCGAAGAACTCGAGATCGAGAATGCCTCGACGATGCGCAAGGGCGAGATGATGTTCTCGATCCTCAAGGAACGGGCGGAAGACGGCTGGCTGGTCTTTGGAGACGGTGTCCTGGAGGTTCTCCAGGATGGGTTCGGCTTTCTGCGCTCGATCGAGGCGAATTACCTGCCTGGCCCGGATGATATCTATGTTTCGCCCGAAATGATCCGGCAGTATTCGTTGCGCACCGGCGACACGATCAAGGGCGAGATGCGTCAGCCCGACGATAATGAACGTTACTTCGCCCTAACATCGGTCACGGAGATCAATTTCGAGGATCCCGAACGCGCGCGCCACAAGATCGCCTTTGATAACCTGACACCACTTTATCCCGACGAGCGGCTCAAGATGGAGGTCGAGGATCCGACGATCAAGGATCGCTCAGCGCGCCTGATCGACCTGATAGCCCCGATCGGCAAGGGGCAGCGATCCCTGATAGTTGCGCCGCCGCGAACGGGTAAGACGGTTCTGCTGCAAAACATTGCCTACAGCATCGAGCGGAACCACCCGGAATGTTATCTCATCGTACTCCTGATCGACGAGCGCCCTGAGGAAGTCACCGACATGAAGCGTTCGGTCAAGGGCGAGGTGATAAGCTCGACCTTCGACGAGCCGGCCACGCGGCATGTGGCCGTGTCGGAAATGGTGGTAGAAAAGGCAAAGCGTCTGGTGGAACACAAGCGCGATGTGGTGATCCTGCTCGATTCGATTACGCGCCTCGGCCGCGCCTATAACACCGTCGTGCCCTCGTCGGGCAAGGTGCTGACGGGCGGTGTCGATGCCAACGCCCTGCAACGCCCCAAGCGGTTTTTCGGCGCGGCGCGCAATATTGAGGAGGGCGGCTCTCTCACCATCATTGCAACCGCACTGATTGATACGGGTAGTCGAATGGACGAAGTGATTTTCGAAGAGTTCAAGGGCACGGGTAATTCCGAGATCGTTCTGGATCGCAAAATCGCCGACAAGCGCGTGTTCCCGGCAATCGACATTCTCAAATCAGGCACGCGGAAGGAAGATCTGCTCATCGACAAGGCGGATTTGCAAAAGACCTTTGTCCTGCGCCGGATTCTCAACCCGATGGGAACGACGGACGCGGTTGAATTTCTTCTGTCCAAGCTGAAACAGACCAAGACCAATGCCGAATTCTTCGATTCCATGAATACCTGATCCGGGTCGATGCAATGGAAACGATCTTTGCGCTGTCCACCGCCCCGGGAAAGGCGGCTGTTGCGGTGATCCGCGTCTCTGGCTCCGAGGTGCCAGAGGTGTGTCGGGTGATGTGCGGTGATCTTCCAGCCCCTCGGCAGGTTGCGCTCAGGGCGTTGCGCGGGCGATCGGGCGATCGGATCGACGAAGCACTCGTGCTTTTTTTCCCGGAAAAGGCCAGCTTTACCGGGGAGGCTGTTCTTGAACTGCAAACCCATGGCAGCCCGGCTGTAATCGCGGCGGTGTTAGGTGAATTGAGCCGGATTCCCGGGCTGCGCCAAGCCGAACCAGGAGAATTTACCCGGCGCGCCCTGGACCATGGACGTCTCGATCTCACGCGGGTCGAGGCGCTCTCCGACTTGCTGGCCGCCGAGACCGAGGCGCAGCGGCGCCAAGCCATGCGCGGTTTTTCGGGTGAGCTGGCGCGGGAATGCGCGATCTGGCGCGAGGCGCTTCTCAGGGCGCTTGCACTTCTCGAGGTAACGATTGATTTTGCCGACGAAGAGATTCCGGTAGATGTCACGCCAGAGGTGCGGGCGCTGTTGGCAGATGTCATCCAGCGCCTGGAGCGGCAGGTCAGGGGGGTAGGCATCGCTGAGCGCGTGCGCACCGGGTTCGAGGTGGCTATCGTTGGCCCGCCGAATGTTGGAAAATCCACACTTCTTAACAGGTTGGCCGGGCGTAATGCGGCAATCACCTCGGAACACGCCGGGACGACGCGGGACGTGATAGAGGTGCGGATGGACCTTGACGGCTTGCCGGTTACGATTCTCGACACCGCCGGTTTGCGCGAGACTCGGGACGCTGTCGAAAAGATCGGGATCGCGCGCGCAAGAGATCGCGCGAAGGCGGCCGATCTTCGGGTTTTTCTCTCCGAGAAGGGCGAGCGATTCGCGGATCTGGCACAGGTCGGTGATATACATCTCGTCGCCAAGGCCGACCTTCAGGATGGGGCGGACGGTATTTCGGGGCTGACAGGAAAGGGGATAGACGCGCTTGTCGCCCGGCTCACCGATATCTTGCAGGAGCGGGCCTCTGGCGCGGGATTGGCGACCCATGCGCGTCATGAATTCGCCATGCGCAAGGCGTTGATGTCGCTCAAGGAGGCGCATGAGCACCTCGATCTTGGCGAGTCGTTGACGGACCTTGCAGCCGCAGAGGTTCATTCGGCTGTTCGGTCGCTCGATTCTCTGGTAGGACGCATTGATGTAGAAGCGGTTCTCGGAGAAATATTCTCCAGCTTCTGTCTCGGCAAGTGAGGGATGTTTCACGTGAAACAGTTTGACGTGGTGGTGATCGGCGGCGGCCATGCGGGGGCAGAGGCCGCCCATGCAGTGGCGCGCATGGGTGCGCAGGCCGCTCTGGTGACGCTGTCCGCCGCCGCGATCGGGGTCATGTCGTGCAACCCGGCGATCGGCGGTCTTGGCAAAGGCCATCTCGTGCGAGAGATCGACGCGCTTGATGGTGTCATGGGCCGGGTCGCGGACAGGTCAGGCATTCAGTTCAGACTCTTGAACCGACGCAAGGGGCCGGCCGTTCAGGGCCCGCGCGCCCAGGCCGATCGCAAGATCTATCGTGAAACGATGCAGGCGGTTCTCGCAGCGACGCCGGGATTGACCATCATCGAGGGTGAAGTCACGGACCTGCGGATGAAGGGTCACGCGGCTTGCGGGGTGATCCTTGCGGACGGGACAGAAATTGCCGCGCGAGCCGTGATCTTGACGACGGGCACCTTTCTGCGTGGGGTCATTCACATCGGGGACGTTTCCAGGCCTGGCGGCCGGATGGGCGATCCGGCGAGCATCCGCCTGGCAAAACGTATTGACAGTTTTGGTCTTCCGCTCGGCCGTCTCAAGACAGGAACACCGCCGCGACTGGACGGGCGCAGTATCGACTGGGCGCGTCTCGACAGGCAGCAGCCGGATGATGACCCGGTGATGTTTTCGTTTCTATCACGCAGGCCATCTGTCAGGCAGGTGTCGTGCGGGATAACCCATACGAACGAACATACCCATGAAATCATTCGTGAAAACCTCTCGCGGTCCGCGATGTATGGCGGCCACATCGAGGGCATCGGTCCGCGCTACTGTCCGTCAATCGAAGACAAGATCGTCCGGTTTCCCGACAAGGCCTCGCATCAGATATTTCTAGAGCCGGAAAGCCTGTCCGATTCCGTGATCTACCCGAACGGCATCTCCACGTCCTTGCCGCAAGATGTGCAGGAAGCCTATGTGCGCTCCATCGTGGGTCTGGAGCGGGCGATCATCCTTCAGCCCGGTTACGCCATCGAATACGATTATGTCGATCCCCGCGCGCTCGACAGCGGCTTGGCCGTGTCGGGCATCCGGGGCCTGTATCTGGCGGGTCAGATCAACGGAACCACGGGCTACGAGGAGGCGGCGGCGCAAGGCGTTGTTGCCGGGCTCAATGCGGCGCGCTTCGCCACGGACAGCGCTCCCGTTCGCTTCAGTCGCACCGACAGCTATATCGGCGTGATGATCGATGACCTTACGGCGCGGGGCGTATCAGAGCCGTATCGCATGTTCACGTCACGCGCCGAATTCAGGCTTACGTTGCGCGCGGACAACGCCGATCAGCGTCTGACTCCCCTGGGGATTTCCCTTGGCTGCGTGGGCGAGGACCGCCAACGCGCGTTCGACGACAAGATGGAACGCCTGAATGCAGGCCGTGATTTGCTCGAGCAGACGATTATCACCCCTTCGGGGCTTGCCCGTATGGGAATGCCCATCAATCAGGATGGTGTCCGGCGTAGCGGGATGCAGGTGCTTTCCTTTCCATCGGTTGAGGTTGGCGATCTTGCTTCGATCAATTCGGCGCTCGCCGAGCTTGATCCCGAGACCGCGGCCCAGCTCAAGCGCGATGCAACCTATGCGAATTATATCGATCGGCAGGCCCGCGAGGTGGAAATGCTGCGGCGGGACGAGGCGGTGACGATTCCGCGCGATTTCGACTATAGGTGTATTGAGGGTTTGTCCAACGAAATCAGGGACAAGCTTGTCGCGAGCCGCCCCGATACGCTTGCCCAGGCATCGCGTATAGAGGGGATGACGCCTGCGGCGCTGTCGCTTGTTCTGATAAGGCTGCGGCGGTCTTTGCGGGCGCGCAGCGCATGAATCTCGAAGATGTTTCACGTGAAACAGCAGGGCGCCTTGATGTCTACCGCGCCCTTCTGGAAAAGTGGAACCCGCGGATAAATCTCGTCTCGCGCGCCTCGCTTTTCGACGGCCGCGCCCGGCACTTTGCCGATTCGGCGCAGCTTTACGGGCTTGTGCCGCACCCGGTCGCGCATTGGGCCGACCTTGGAAGCGGGGGCGGATTTCCCGGTCTTGTGATGGCGATCCTCGCACAGGAGACGGGATCGCCCGCGCGCGTGACGCTGGTCGAATCCGACGCCCGAAAGGGCGCCTTCCTCGACACGGTGATCCGCGAGACCGGCGCAAATGCGACCGTGATAACGGGCAGGATCGAGGCAATCCCGCCCCTTGATGCCGATGTCGTGTCGGCGCGCGCGCTGGCGGATCTGACCACGCTTCTGGGGTTCGCCGCGCGACACATGAGACCGGGGGGCCACGCTGTCTTTCCCAAGGGCGCAACATGGCACGAAGAGATGGCAGCGGCGCAATCGGCGTGGCAATTCACCGTCGATGTTGCTAGAAGCAAGACAGAAGCCGGCTCCGTTGTCCTGCATGTCAGAGGTATTGCCAGTGTCTGATCGCCCTCGCCAGACCGGCCCGCGTATCATCGCGGTTGCCAATCAGAAAGGCGGCGTGGGCAAGACCACGACAACAATCAATCTCGGCGCTGCGCTGTCCGAGACCGGGGCGCGTGTCCTGATCGTCGACCTGGACCCTCAGGGGAACGCCTCCACGGGCCTGGGAATCGAGGCAGCGGCGCGGGGCAGGACCACTTACGATCTTCTCCTCGACGAGGCGCCGCTGGACAAGATCGTGCAGCAAACGGCGCAGGCTGGCCTTTTGATCATTCCATCGACGGTTGATCTCGCCTCGGCCGATATCGAGCTTTTATCGAGTGAAAAGCGCAGTTTTCTTCTTCATGACGCCTTGCGTCAGCCGGCGATGGGTGCGCTGTCGCTCGATTATATCCTGATTGACTGCCCGCCCGCCCTGAATCTGCTGACGGTAAACGCGATGGTGGCGGCCCATTCGGTTCTGATTCCCCTTCAGGGCGAGTTTTTCGCGCTTGAAGGGCTTTCGCAGCTCATGCTCACGATCCGCGAGGTGCGTCAGACGGCCAATTCCGGCTTGCGAATCGAGGGTGTGCTTCTGACGATGGTGGACGCGCGCAACAACCTCTCGGCGCAGGTCGAGAACGACGCGCGCGAGAACCTCGGCGACCTGGTCTTTCAGACTCGGATTCCGCGCAATGTGCGGGTAAGTGAGGCGCCATCCTACGCGTTGCCGGTGCTGAGCTACGATCCCACATCCAAGGGCGCGCAAGCCTATCGGGACCTTGCCCGCGAAATCGTGCAGAAACACGCACGCAGCGCCGCATGAGAAAGGGAGCAGGGGCATGAGCATGAAAAGCAAGCAGGGGCGCGGGCTCGGGCGCGGTCTGTCGGCCTTGATGGCCGACGTAAAGGATGCCGCGCCCGCGCCGGACAACGAGCGCCGCGCGGCCGACCTGATGGTCCCAGTCGAAAGGATTCATCCGAACCCCGACCAGCCGCGCCGTTATTTCGACGCCGAAGCACTCAATGATCTCGCCCGCTCCATTGGCGAAAAGGGCATCATTCAGCCGCTTATCGTTCGCGCGAGCCCGCGAGAGACGGGGGCCTACGAGATCGTCGCCGGAGAGCGCCGCTGGCGCGCGGCGCAAATGGCGCAACTGCATGAGATCCCGGTGCTTGTTCGCGATTTCACGGATACGGAGGTGCTGGAAGTCGCTATTATCGAGAACATTCAGCGCGCTGACCTCAACCCCGTTGAAGAGGCTGCCGGTTACAGCCAATTGATGACGAAATTCGGGCATACCCAGGAAAAACTCGCCGAGGTTCTGGGCAAGAGCCGCAGCCATATCGCCAATGCCGTGCGCCTGCTGACCCTGCCCGACGAAGTGCAGAGCTATCTCCGTGACGGCCGCCTTTCCGCCGGGCACGCACGCGCGCTCATCACCGTGCCCGATGCCGTGACGCTTGCGCGCAAGGTGATCCGCAAGGGCCTGTCGGTGCGGGAAACCGAAAAGCTCGCCCGCATGGCGACGGGCGGCAAGGCGGATATGAACAACGCGAAATCAAAGCGAAAGGTTGAGAAAGACCCCGATACCAGGGCGCTCGAATCCGATCTTTCCGCCGCGCTCTCGATGAGCGTCAGCATTGACCACAGACCGGGAAACGAGCATGGCGCCCTGACGATCCGTTACCAATCGCTTGACGATCTCGACCGGCTCATGGCGCTCTTGAGCGCGTGACTCAGGGCAGCAGTTCGCAGATCACCGCGTTGAGCACCGCGCGCCCGCTCTCGGTGGCGCGCAGCCGCCCGGTTTCGACGCTGACCATGCCGAGGTCTTGCAGATGCGCGACCGCCCCGGCATCGAGCGGCGCACCCGAAAGACGCGCGAACCGCGCCATGTCGATCCCCTCGCTGAGGCGTAGCCCCATCAACAGAAACTCGGTCGCCTGTTCGTGAGCCGGCAGCGGAGCGCGCAGCGATTCGCCCGATCCGTGCTCGGCGCGCGCCAGCCATTCCCCCGGCATTTGCCAGGCTTCGGTCGCATGGCGCACCCCGTCCAGCGTCAGCCGCCCATGCGCGCCCGGGCCGATCCCGACATAATCGCCACAGCGCCAGTAAATCAGGTTGTGTCGCGATTCCGCGCCTGGCCTCGCGTGGTTCGACACCTCATAGGCGCCAAGGCCGGCAGCGGTGCAGATATCCTGCGTCGCCTGATACATGTCGGCGGCAAGTTCCTCCTGGGGAAGGCCGCGCAGTTTGCCCGCGGCGTAGCGCGCGCCAAAGGCGGTGCCGGACTCGATGGTAAGCTGATAGAGTGAGAGGTGATCCACCGCCAGATCGAGCGCGCGGCGCAGCTCCTCGCGCCAGTCGGCCAATGTCTGATCCTGGCGGGCATAGATCAGGTCAAAGCTCGTTCTCTCGAAGTATTTTCGTGCGATTTCATAGGCTTGGATGGCGTCCGCGACCGAATGTAACCGCCCCAACCGCCTTAAATCCGCATCGTTGAGGGCCTGAACGCCCAGCGAAACCCGCGTGATTCCGGCATCGGCATAGCCCGCAAACCGCCCCGCCTCGACCGAGGTCGGGTTGGCCTCCAGCGTGATTTCAGGATCGTTCGCCATGGGCCAGGAAGCGCGGGCCGCCTCGATGATCGCGGCAACCGTTTCGGGTGGCATCAGGCTTGGCGTGCCGCCGCCGAAAAAGATCGAGTTGAGTACGCGATGCGGCACCAGTTCGGCCGAACGCGCGATTTCGCGCAGGTAGGCCACGCGCCAGCGGGCATGATCGACCGAGGCCGACACATGGCTGTTGAAATCGCAATACGGACATTTCGCCTGACAGAAGGGCCAGTGCACGTAGAGGCCAAAGCCTCCCTCTCGCCAATCCTCAGCCAAAGCAACTACCAATGAACTTGCGGAACGCCTCGGCGCGATGGCTGATCCGGTTCTTTTCCCAGCGATCCATTTCCGCAAAGGTCACATCGTATCCTTCGGGCTGAAAGATCGGATCATAGCCATGGCCTTCGGTCCCGCGCATCGGCCAGACCACCCAGCCATCGACCGTGCCCTCGAACACCTCGTCATGCCCGTCAGGCCAGGCCAGCACGAGCGTGCAGCAGAACCGTGCCGTCCAGGGCTGACGTGCCTTGTTCTCAAGTAGCATGTCATGAACGCGCGTCATCGCCATGACAAAATCCCGACCCGTCGCCGTTTCGGCCCAATCGGCGGTATGAACTCCCGGCGCACCGCCCAGCGCATCGATTTCGATCCCTGAATCATCGGCCAGCGCGGGCAGGCCGGTGGCGCGGGCTGCCGCGTGTGCCTTGATCCGGGCGTTGCCGAGGAACGTGGTCTCGGTCTCGTCGGGTTCGGGGAGGTTCCGTTCCGCCGCGCCGATCACGCGCACGCCATAGGGCTGTAGAAGATGCGCGATCTCCTCCAGCTTGCCGGCGTTATGGGTCGCCACCAGCAGCGTATCGCCCGAGAACTTACGCACCGACCGCCTCGCGCTGCCTGGCGACCAGTTCGCCCACGCCCTTTTCCGCCAGATCAAGCAGTGCGTTCATCTGCGCCCGGCTATAGGTCGTGCCCTCGGCGCTCATCTGAACCTCGATAAGCCGCCCGGAGCCGGTCATGATGAAATTGCCGTCAACGCCCGCTGCGCTGTCCTCGGGATAATCGAGATCGAGCACCGGCTGGCCCGCATAGATACCGCAGGAAACGGCCGCAACGGGATCGACCATCGGATCGCTGAGCACATCGCCTGTCTTCATCAGCTTGCCCACCGCCACCCGCAGCGCGACCCATCCCCCGGTGATCGAGGCGCAGCGCGTGCCGCCATCGGCCTGGATCACGTCGCAATCGACGGTGATCTGCCGCTCGCCGAGCGCCACCCGGTCCACGCCGGCGCGCAAGCTGCGCCCGATCAGGCGCTGGATCTCGACCGTGCGCCCGCCCTGCTTGCCCACGGCGGCCTCACGCCGCATCCGGCTGTTGGTCGAGCGCGGCAGCATCCCGTATTCCGCCGTCACCCAGCCAAGCCCCGTGCCCTTCACGAACGGCGGCACCCGCTCGTCGATCGTCGCCGTGCACAGCACATGGGTATCGCCCATCCGGATCAGGCAGGAACCTTCGGCATGTTTCAAAACCCCGGTTTCGATTGAAACCGCGCGCATCTCGCTTAAATCTCTTCCCGAAGGCCGCATTTCTGTCCCCTTGTGCTGACAGGGCGGGGATATATGGGGCCGGTCCCTGATGGCAAGCCCGATTGACCTTTGGCCGAACCCGTCTTTACTGCTCGATTGACCAGGAGGCACGCGTGAATGTCTGACGCCAGCACCATCCTCGATCAGCTCAACGATCGTTCGCGCGAGGTGTTTCGCCGCGTGGTAGAGGGATATCTCGCCTCCGGCGATCCCGTCGGTTCGCGCACCCTTACCCGGGATTTCAGCGAAAAGATCAGCGCCGCGACGATCCGCAACGTGATGCAGGACCTTGAATACATGGGCCTTCTCGGCAGCCCGCATATCAGCGCAGGGCGCGTACCGACGCAGGAGGGTCTGCGCATGTTCGTCGATGGCCTGCTCGAAGTGGGCGGGCTGGAGGATAGCGACCGGGAATTGATCGACGCCACCGTGACAAGCAATTCCAGCGACGTGACCGGGTTGCTCGACCGCGTTGGCTCTGCTCTTTCGGGCGTCACCCGAAGCGCCTCGCTGGTTCTGGCCCCCAAGCATGAGGCGCCGATCAAGCATATCGAATTCGTCAGTCTGGCCCATGACCGCGCGCTCGTGGTGCTGGTCTTTGCTGACGGGCATGTGGAAAACCGTCTTTTTACCCCGCCCCCCGGCCAGACCCCAAGCTCGATGCGCGAGGCGGCGAATTTTCTCAATTCACTGGTCGAGGGCAAGACGCTCTCGGACATGCGGCGCCGTGTCGCCAGCGAAATCTCGGCGCGGCGTCAGGAAATCGACCAGCTTGCCCATGCCCTTGTCGAGAGCGGGCTTGCCGTCTGGCACGAGGAAGGGGACAGCCAGGAGCGGCTGATCGTGCGCGGACGGGCGAATCTGATCGACGCCGGGGTGGATGAGGCCGATCTGGAGCGCATCCGTATCCTTTTCGACGATCTGGAGCGCAAGCGCGACATCGCAGAATTCCTGGAACGCGCCGACGAAGGCGACGGAGTGCGCATTTTTATCGGCTCGGAGAACAAACTTTTTTCACTTTCGGGTTCCTCTTTGGTGGTCTCTCCATATATGAACGCGGACCGTAAGATCATTGGCGCGGTCGGTGTCATTGGGCCCACGCGCCTCAACTACGGGCGTATCGTGCCGATCGTGGATTACACGGCGCAGCTTGTGGGCAGGCTGATCTCCGACCGGAGTGAGAGGTGAAAGATGGCAGAGCCAAAAGAAGATAGCTTTCTTGATGATATCGAGGAGGCCGCCGCCGAGGAACGGGAGCTTGGCGAGGCTGAGGGGGCCAGTGAGGTGTCCGAGATCGACGCGCTGCGGGCCGAGCGCGACGCACTTCAGGACCGCTTCATGCGCGCGCTCGCCGATGCCGAGAACGCGCGCAAACGCTCGGACAAGGACCGCCGCGAGGCCGAGCAATACGGCAGTTCGCGCCTCGCGCGTGACATGCTGCCGGTGCATGACGGCCTCAGGCGCGCGCTTGACGCCATCACCGAGGAGCAGCGCGCCACTTCCGCCGCCTTGGTGGAGGGGATCGAGTTGACGCTGCGCGAGCTTGTGAACGTGTTTTCCAAGCACGGCATCACCGTGATCGACCCGCAGCCGGGCGAGAAATTCGACCCCCGTCATCACGAGGCAATGTTCGAGGCCCCCGTTCCCGGCACCAGGGCGGGCGAGATCATCCAGGTCTCGGCGCAGGGCTTCATGCTGCACGATCGCATCCTGCGCCCGGCGCAGGTGGGTGTGTCGTCCAATCGTGAAGAGGCATCCGAGCGGGGCTAACCGGCCCCGTCCACCAGCGCCTTCAGCTCATAGATGAGGTCGAGCGCCGCGCGCGGGCTGAGCGTGTCGGGCATCACCTGCGCCAGCCGCTGTTCCACGTCCGACCGGGTCCGTGCCGCCGGCACGGGCGCGGCTGGCGCGGCAGCGAAAAGCGGCAGGTCGTCGATCAGCGCCTTGCGCGCCGCCCCCCCCTCGCGCTCGCCCTTTTCCAGGGCGTCGAGCACCACCCTTGCGCGTGCCACCACCGCCTCGGGCAGCCCTGCAAGCCGCGCCACCTGCACGCCATAGCTGCGATCCGCTGCGCCGCGCCGCACCTCGTGCAGAAAGATCACCTCGCCGTCGTGTTCCTTGACGCTGACCGTGGCGTTGGCCACCCGGTCGAGCCGCTCGCTCAGCCCGGTCAACTCGTGGTAATGGGTGGCAAAAAGCGCGCGGCAGCCGTTCACGTCATGCAGGTGCTCCAGCGTCGCCCAGGCGATCGACAGCCCGTCATAGGTCGCCGTGCCGCGCCCGATCTCGTCCAGGATCACCAGTGCCCGCGCATCCGCCTGGTTGAGGATCGCCGCCGTCTCGACCATCTCCACCATGAAGGTCGAGCGCCCCCGCGCCAGATCGTCAGAGGCACCCACGCGGCTGAAAAGCTGGCTGACCATCCCGATATGCGCCCGTCGCGCGGGCACATGGCTTCCCATCTGTGCCAGCAGCGCAATCAGCGCGTTCTGCCGCAGGAAGGTCGATTTCCCGGCCATGTTCGGCCCGGTCACAAGCCAGATGTCGCTCTCGCCCCCCAGACCGCAGTCGTTGGCGATGAACGGCGCGCCGCCTTGCGCGCGCAGGCTACGCTCCACCACGGGATGCCGTCCGCCCTCGATGAACAGCGCGCGGCTCTCGTCCACCTCGGGCGCGCACCAGTTTTCGCTCACAGACAAATCGGCCAGCGCCATCGCAAGGTCCAGCTCCGCCAGCCCCCGCGTCGTCTGTGCAATCTCCGCCGACTTGTCCAGAATAGCGGCTTTCAGGCCGTCATAGAGCCGCTTTTCAATCTCGATTGCCCGCCCGCCCGCGTTCAGGATCCGGCTTTCCATCTCGGTCAGGCGCGGCGTCGTAAAGCGCAGTTGGTTGGCCGTCGTCTGCCGGTGCCTGAAGGTCTCGCTCAGCGGGGGCGCAAGCATCCGTTCCGCGTGGGTTGCCGTGACCTCGATGAAATAGCCCAGCACATTGTTGTGCCTGATCTTGAGCGAGGTAATGCCCGTTTCCTCGATATACTCGCCCTGCATCGCGGCGATGATGCCGCGCCCCTCGTCGCGCAAGCGCCGCGCCTCGTCGAGATCGGCGTCGAAACCGGCCGCGATGAACCCGCCATCGCGCACCAGAAGCGGTGGTTCGGCCACCAGCGCCCGATCGAGCCGGTCGCACAGCGCCTCGTGCCCCGCCAAGCCTGCCGCCGCCTCGCGCAGCATCTCGGGCAGATCCAGCCCGTCCAGCCGCGCCGCAATCTCTGCCGCCTGCATCAGCCCGTTGCGGATCGCTGCCAGGTCGCGCGGCCCGCCCCGGTCCAGCCCCAGCCGCGACAGCGCGCGGTCGAGGTCCGGCACCCGCCGCAGCGCGTCGCGCAGATCCTCGCGCAGCCGCGATTGTTCCACCGCGAAATCAACCGCCGCAAGCCTTGCCCGCACCACGTCGCGCACGAGGCTCGGGCTTGACAGGCGCCGCTCCAGCAGCCGCCCGCCCGCCGCCGTCACCGTCCGGTCGATGGTTGCCAGCAGCGATCCGGCCCGCCGACCGTCAAGCGCGTGGGTCAGTTCCAGGTTGCGCCGTGTCGCGGCGTCGATCTGCATGACCCGGCTGGCCTGCTCGCGCACCGGCACCTGCAAGCGTGGCAGCTTGCCCTTCTGGGTGATCTCCAGCCATTCGACAATCGCCCCCATCGCCGCCAGTTCGGGCCGGGAGAAGGTGCCGAAAGCCTCGAGCGTGGCCACCCGAAAGAGCGCACAGAGCCGCCTTTCCGCCCCCGTGCTGTCAAACGCCGCCATGCCCAGCGCGGTGAGCGCCGCACCGCACTCGGCCACCGTTCCCGCCATGGCGGGCTCGTCGGCCTCCGATACGACCACCTCGCGCGGGATCAGCCGCGCCAGTTCCGGCCCCAGCCGCGCGGGCGAGAGCGCCATGACGTGAAACGCGCCCGTGGAAATATCCACCCAGGCCAGTGCCGCCTCGCCGCGCACCTGCGCGAAAGCGGCCAGGTAATTGTGCCGCCGCGCATCGAGCAGGCTTTCTTCGGTTAACGTGCCGGGGGTCACAAGCCGCACGACCTCGCGCCGCACCACCGATTTCGAGCCGCGCTTCTTCGCCTCTGCCGGATCCTCCATCTGTTCGCAGACGGCGACGCGAAACCCCTTGCGGATGAGCGTCAGCAGATAGCCCTCGGCGGAATGGACCGGCACGCCGCACATGGCGATATCCTCGCCCAGATGCTTGCCCCGCTTGGTCAGCGCGATATCGAGCGCCTCGGCCGCCGTCACCGCATCGTCGAGAAACAGCTCGTAGAAATCCCCCATCCGGTAGAACAGGAGCGCGTCCGGGTATTGCGCCTTGATTTCCATATATTGCGCCATCATCGGCGTGACGCTCGATACTGTCTCGCTCAACGCTGCCCCCTTGTCGCTGGCGTGAACCTTACCCACCGCCCCGCCCCGGCGAAAGCCCCTTCGCGCCTTTCAGTTGAGGCGCGGCGCAAGCGTCGCTATGGAAGTGTAATCCCTGTTTGAAAGTCCGCCCGATGACCCGTCCCAAATACACCCGCGAAGAGGCACTTGCCTTTCATCTCGAGCCGACCCCCGGCAAGTTCGAGATCCATGCGACCGTGCCGATGACCACGCAGCGCGATCTCAGCCTTGCCTATTCCCCCGGCGTGGCCGTGCCCTGCGAGGAAATCGCCGCCAGGCCCGAGCTGGCCTATGACTACACCAACAAGGGCAATCTCGTCGCTGTCATCTCCAACGGCACCGCCGTTCTGGGGCTTGGCAATCTTGGCGCGCTGGGTTCCAAGCCGGTGATGGAGGGCAAGGCGGTGCTTTTCAAGCGGTTTGCCGATGTCAATTCCATCGACATCGAGCTTGATACCGAGGACCCGGATGAATTCATCAACGCCGTGCGCCTGATGGGGCCGACCTTTGGCGGCATCAACCTCGAGGATATCAAGGCGCCGGAATGTTTCATCATCGAGCAGCGGCTCAAGGAGGTGATGGATATCCCGGTGTTCCACGACGATCAGCACGGCACCGCGGTGATCTGTGCCGCCGGGCTCATCAACGCGCTGCATCTCTCGGGCAAGAAGATCGAGGATGTGCGCATCGTCCTGAACGGGGCGGGGGCGGCGGGTATCGCCTGCCTGGAACTGTTGAAATCCATGGGGGCGCGTCACGACAATTGCATCATGTGCGACACAAAGGGGGTCATCTACCAGGGCCGCACCGAGGGCATGAACCAGTGGAAATCCGCCCATGCCGCCGCCACCGAGCTGCGCACGCTGGAAGAGGCGATGAGGGGGGCGGACGTGTTTCTTGGCGTTTCGGCCAAAGGGGCCGTGACGCCCGGGATGGTCGCCACGATGGCCGACAACCCGGTGATCTTCGCCATGGCCAATCCCGACCCCGAGATCACACCCGAAGAGGCCCATGCCGTGCGCCCCGATGCGATCGTGGCCACAGGGCGATCGGATTATCCCAATCAGGTCAACAATGTGCTGGGCTTTCCCTATCTCTTTCGCGGCGCGCTCGATGTCCATGCGCGCGCGATCAATGACGAGATGAAGATCGCCTGCGCCGAGGCGCTGGCGCGCCTCGCCCGCGAGGACGTGCCGGACGAGGTTGCCGTGGCCTATGGCCGCAAGCTCAGCTTTGGTCGCGATTACATCATCCCTACGCCATTCGATCCCCGCCTGATCCATACCATCCCCCCCGCCGTCGCGCGCGCCGGCATGGCGACGGGGGCCGCGCGCCGCCCGATCATCGACATGGAAAGCTATGAGCTTTCGCTCAAGTCGCGGATGGACCCGACCGCCAGCATCCTGCGCGGCATCCATGCGCGTGCGCGCCACGCCCAGGCCCGAATGATCTTTGCCGAGGGCGACGATGTGCGCGTGTTGCGCGCCGCGGTGCAATATCAGCGGTCCGGGCTGGGCAAGGCGCTAATCGTGGGCCGGGATGAGGATGTGAAGGCCAAGCTGGACGCCGCCGGCATGGGCGACGCCGTGCGCGAGCTTGAGGTGGTCAATGCCGCCAAGACCGACCGCCTCAACGATTACAAGGCGTTTCTCTATGCCCGCCTGCAACGCAAGGGTTTTGACCGGCACGACATTCACCGCCTCGCTGCGCGCGATCGTCATGTCTTTGCCGCGCTGATGCTGGCCCATGGCCAGGGCGACGGGCTTGTGACCGGGGCCACCCGAAAATCTGCCCATGTTCTCGATCTCATCAACCACGTCTTTGACGCGGATGCCGAACATGGCGCGGCCGGCGTGACGGCGGTGCTGCACAAGGGGCGGATCGTGCTGATTGCCGACACGCTGGTGCATGAATGGCCCGATGAAGAGGATCTGGCCACCATCGCCATGCGCGGGGCCGATGTGGCGCGGCATCTGGGGCTGGAGCCGCGAGTCGCCTTCGTCAGCTTTTCGACCTTCGGCTATCCCAGGTCCGAACGCGCCGAAAAGATGCAGCGCGCGCCTCTGGTGCTGGAGCGGCGCGGCGTCGATTTCGAGTTCGAGGGCGACATGACCGTTGACGTGGCCCTCAACACCGCCGCGCAGGCCAACTATCCGTTTCAGCGTCTTGGCGGTCCGGCCAATGTTCTTGTGGTGCCTGCCCGCCATTCCGCCTCGATCTCGGTCAAGCTGATGCAGGAAATGGCCGGGGCGACAGTCATTGGGCCAATCCTGACCGGGGTGGATGCCTCGATCCAGATATGTTCGTCGAATTTCACGACCAATGACATCCTGAACATGGCCGTTCTCGCCGCGTGCAAGGTGGGCTGATGGCCATGGATTTGTGGAAACGGACAGGATGTTCGGGGCGTCAACCGCAATCATGGGCCGAAGACGCGGGAAGAACTGTGCCAAAAATGCCCTTGAGAGGCAGCAATGGGACAGGCAAGAACAATGAACAGGCATATATCAAGAGCAATCATGGCATGGGGGGTTCCCTTGGTGGCCATGCTTGTGTCAACGGCGATACCCGGTCGGGCGGATGCCCAGACCCGCAGCATCCGAATCGGCGATGGTGTCATCAGCCAGGTCGAGATGGGCGCGGGGCGGACGATAACGATCGAGACCGATCTTCCGTTCGCGGACATTCTTGTGGGCAACACCAATCTGGTGGACGTGTTCCCGCTGACCGATACATCGCTTTATATCCAGGCGAGGGATTTCGGCACCACCAACGTGACGCTGTATTCCGAAACCAAGAAACTGCTCGAGGTGATCGACATCAGGGTTCTGGTCGATTTCAGCGATCTTCGCGCGGCCCTGCGCACCGCGGTGCCCGCCGCGGATGTCGAGGTGACCAATGTCAACAACCGCATCCGCCTCTCGGGATATGTCAAGGATAACGTCGATCTCTTGAGGGTTCTGGAAATCGCGGCGGAATATTCCGAAGAGCCGGTAATCAATGCCATTCGGGTGCATAGCGGGCAGCAGGTCGAGCTTGACGTGCGCATCATCGAGGTCGAGCGTCGATCCGGGCGCGAACTCGGGGTGAACCTGTTCGGCTCGAATGACAGCGGCAGCCGGCAGATCATCACCGGCCAGGCTCCGCGTGAGACGCCCTTTGGTATCGCCATCGGCAATCTTCTGGAAATTTCGGGCATCGAAATTGATTTCGTTATCAACGCGCTGGAGAGCAAGGGCCTTGCCCGGCGTCTGGCCAATCCGAAACTTGTCACCACCAGCGGAATCGAGGCGAATTTCGTGGTCGGCGGCGAAGTGCCCATCCGCGTATCGACCGAGAGCGCCAATGGCGTCGTGACCACCAGCACCGATTTCCGCGAATTCGGTGTGCGGCTCAACTTCCTGCCGGAGGTTCTGGATGACGAGCTGATCCGCCTGCGGATCAGCCCCGAGGTCAGCGACATCGACCCCACCATCGACGTCAACGGTGAGCCGGGGTTCATCTCGCGCAAGGCCGAAACCACGGTTTCGCTGCGCAACGGGCAAAGCTTTGCCATCGCGGGCCTGCTTCAGACCAACAATGCCCGCAACGTCGATCAGGTGCCCTGGCTTGGCCAGTTGCCGGTCATCGGCGCGCTGTTCCGCTCGGCCCAGTTTCAGAAGGATGAAAGCGATCTGGTCATTCTCGTGACCCCGCGTCTGGTGCGCCCGGTTGCGCCCGGTCAGCCTTATGCCTCGCCGTTTGACAACAGCCGGTCCTCGAACGATTTCGAGCTGTTCGTTCTGGGGATGCTGGAAGTGGACAAGAACCTGTTGCGCGATTTCCGCGAGGGCAAAGGGGTCGTCGGCCCGTATGGTCATATCATCGATCTGGAGTTCAAAGATGCTGTCATTGCCAAGAACTAAGCGCCTCTCGGTGGCGGTGGTGACGCTGGTCATCCTCGGCGGCTGCGCGGACTACGCCAACAACTGGGACGGCGCGACCGCCCGCGTGGGTAATGCCAGCGAGGCCAACACGGCCATCCATGCGATTCCTCCCGATCCCGGAAACCTGAACAACACGAAAATTCACGGCGGGAGGTGACGGGAGAGGGAACAGGAGGCAATATGCTCTGGCGGCCCATGAAACGGTTTCATGACAATCAGGACGGGGTCGTTCTGGTTGAGGCGTTGTTGATTATCCCCGTTCTGACGATTTTGACATTCGGTATTCTGGAATTCGGGAACATGATGTGGCAGCGGCAGCAAATGCAGGTCGGCGTGCGCGACGCCGCACGATACTGGAGCCGCTGCCGCGACACGATCAACACGCAGGTGACCGCCTGCAACGAGGACGTGGCCCGAAACATCGCCTTCTACGGCAATCCCGACGGAACCGGCAATCTGCGTGTCCCCGGATGGGGACCTGGAATCGCGGGCGCATTGCTGAGCCTCGATCCGGCGAAAGGTTCGTTCGAGGGCACGCCGGGGCCAGAGGACAAGGTCACGGTCGAGGGCCGGTTCAACTACAACGGCTCTCCTCTCTACAATACGATCCTGAGTGACACGATCAGCGTCGGCTGGAGAACCGAGATGAGATATATCGGATGGTAGGCCGGTCTGGCATTCGGCGCTTCTGGCGCGACGACAGCGGTCTTGCCCTGACAGAGGCGTTGCTGACCATTCCGATCATGATGATCGTGCTGGCGGCGATGGTGGAATTCGGGGTGGCGGTGTTTCAGTGGAACCAGGCCACCAAGGCGGTGCAGATCGGCGCGCGGCGGGCGGCGGTGTCGTCGCCGATCGTGGGGGATGGGGCCTATGCGTCGCTTGGCGACTTTTCCAGCAGCGGCGCGCTTGCCGGCGATCCGGTGCCGGGCATTCCGGCCTCGGTCTCCTGCCGCGGGGCTACCTGCGACACGGCGCGCCTCAACCGGCTGTTGACCGGCGGCGACGGGGTGTGCGGGGCGGTAGGCAGCGGTTTTGTCGGCATGTGTGACGTCGCCCCCTTCCTGAGTGCCGATAACGTGATGGTGACCTATCACCGCTCGTTTCTGGGCTATGTCGGGCGGCCCTATGGCCAGGTCTCGACGGTTACGGTCGAACTGCGCGATGTGACCGTGGATTTCCTGTTCATAGATACGCTGCTCGGCATTGATAACATCACGATCCCATCGCAGCCGGTCAGCATGACAAGCGAGGATCTCTGCGACACCAGCACCATCTGTGAATATTAAGGAATAACGATTTAAAAATGTCCATTTCATTGTCCATTCGTGTCTTGTGGGTGTCTCGGGACAGAACGCAATCCGCCGAAGCCGCGAATCATCTGGAGCGGCTTCGGGAATTCAACGTAGCCCGCGCCGACGGCGACACTGTCGAGCGCGAACTGACGCAGGGCGAGCATGACATCCTCGTTCTGGATGTCGGCACGCTGGAAGAGCAGGATAGCCAGTTGCTGAAGCTGGTCCGACTGTTTGCGCCGAACCTGCCGCTGATCATCCTCTGTGACGCGCTTGACGCGGACTCGATGCGCCAGATCTTGCAACTGAAGGCGCAGGACATGCTGCAAAAGCCGGTTGCCCAAGACAAGCTGGTGGCGTCCGTCAAGGCGCTCGTGCGCTCGGGCAAGACCAGGGGTAACCGTGTGCACGCGGTCGTGTCGGCGGTTGGCGGAGCGGGCGCATCCACGATCGCCGTTTCGATGGCGGACATCGCCGCGAGCAGGCTGCTACGGAAAACCGGCAGCGTTGCGCTGTTCGATCTGGATTTCTCGACCGGGAATTGTGGGTATATCCTGAACCTGAACAATTCTTTCGATCTTGGATCGGTGGCCCCCTCGCCCCAGCGGGTTGACGCCGAATTCATCCGGGCGATCCAGTTGCGATACAACAAGAGCTTCTATCTCTATTCCTTCAAGCGCCCGGACCTGAACACGGATATCAACGGCTACGAGCTGACCCTGAGAATGCTGGATGCCGTGACGCTCGAACACGAACACACCTTTCTCGACATCCCCTATTACGAGACGGACTGGAAGGACGATGTTCTGTCGGCGGTCAACACCTGCACGCTGGTGACCGAGCAGAACCTGCCTGCGCTCAAGCACACGCTCGACGTGGTGCAGCGGATCAAGTCCTTGCGAGGAAAAGATTTTCCGGTGAGGATTATCCTCAACAAGCATATGGGGGGGTGGTTCAGCGACCGGATCGCGACCCGCAAGCTGAAAGAGCTGTTCGAGGGCGCGGCATTCTTCTACCTGCCCTTCCTGCCCAACGTCATCGGCGAAGCGATCGACCGTGGTATCCTGCCTTCTGATGTGGCGGCGCGGAACAAATTCAACAAGGAATTGGCCAAATACATGAAATCCATAGAACTTACCGATGCCGGACCCGGCTGACAGGAGGGCACGGAAATGCGTCGATTCATCGGGAGATACGGTTTGGTTCGCAGGCGAGCGATGCTGACGATGGTTCTGGGCGCGGTCGCGGTGCCGGGCCTTGCCCTGGCTGAGGTCAAGAGCCTGCCAAGATCGCATGGCAAGCGCACCCTCACCATTGTGCCCTATGCCGGCACCGAAGCGCCCGGAACGATCATCATCTCCAACGAAAGGCGCATACTGCAGCGGGTGCTGCCGGGCGGCAAGGCCGAGCAATACGAGATTTCCGTCGGGCGTGACGGCTTTGGCTGGACGGGCGTGACCCGCGTCGGGCGCAAGGCAGAATGGCCCGCCTGGCGCCCGCCCGCGGCGATGCGGCAACGCGATCCGTCGCTACCGGATTATGTGCCGCCCGGCCCATACAACCCCTTGGGTGCGCGCGCGATCTATCTCTACTCGAACGGGCGGGACACGCTTTACCGGATCCACGGAACCAACAGTGCCGAGACCGTGGGCGGCTATGAGACCTCGGGCTGCTTCCGGCTGAGCAATGCCGACGTGATGGAGCTTTTCGAGAAGGTCGCGAACGGCACCAAGGTGATTGTCTTTTAAAAGGACGCAGGGAAGGCGTGGAATTATGGTAGGCAGGTTTTTCAGGCGAAGCGAAGACGACATCGCGCCCGCGAAAACTCCGGCGCGCAGCATCCTGGCCAAGAAGGGGCCCTTGCCGCGCGTGGAGAGCGAGCCGGTTGCGGCGCGGCCCGCGACGCCGACCGAACCGGCCGATTTCGTCAACGAGCGTGTCGAGCTGCACAGGTTTCTGCTCGACATGATCAATCTGACCATTCTCGATACGATGCAGAAGGAAGAACTGCACAACGAGCTTCGACCCTTCGTGCGCGCCTATGCCAAGGATCACAATTTCCCGCTGAGCGCCAAGGAGCTTGAAAAGCTCATCGCCGACATCAGCGACGAGATGCTGGGGCTTGGCCCGATAGAGCCGCTTCTGGCCGACGATACGATCGCGGACATTCTGATCGTAGGCTCGGGACGCGTCTATATCGAGCGGTTCGGGATCATCGAGCCGACCAAAGTGCGCTTCAAGGATGAAGACCACCTGATGCGCATCATCAACAAGATCGTCGCCTCGGTCGGGCGGCGGGTCGACGAAAGCTCGCCGCTGGTGGACGCGCGGCTTGCCGACGGTTCCCGGGTCAACGTGGCGGTGCGTCCGGTGGCCGTGGACGGGCCACAGGTCTCGATCCGGAAATTCTCGAAAAAGCCCTTTTCTCTCGACCGGCTTGTGGACGCGAACGCGCTGGTGCAGGGCATGGCCGATCTGCTGGCTGCGGCCGTCGAGGGCAAGATCTCGATGATCATTTCGGGGGGCACCGGCTCGGGCAAGACGACGATGCTCAACGCCCTGTCCGCCTATATCCCGCATGAGGAGCGCCTGGTGACCATCGAGGACGCGGCCGAACTGCAACTGCAGCAGCCGCATGTGGTTCGACTGGAAACCCGGCCGCCGACGCTCCAGGGGCTCAACGAGATCCGGCAGGGCGACCTGCTCAAGAACGCGCTCCGGATGCGCCCTGACCGGATCATCGTCGGCGAGGTGCGCGGCGCTGAAGCGTTCGACATGTTGCAGGCCATGAACACCGGCCATGAGGGGTCCATGTCCACGATCCACGCCAACAGCCCGCGTGACGCGCTTGGCCGGTTGGAGCAGATGGTCGGAATGGCCGGGATGCCGATGACGCAACAGGCCATCCGCGCGCAGATCAGCTCGGCAGTTCAGATGTTGCTTCAGCTCACGCGCCTGCGCGATGGCACGCGCCGCGTGGTTGCCATATCCGAAATCACCGGCATGGAGGGCGACATTGTCCAGCTGCAGGATATCATGCGCTTTGTCCGGCTCGGCGTGGATGGCCAGGGCAAGATCATCGGCGAGTTCCGCGCCACGGGTATTCGCCCCAGCTTTCTTGAAGATCTCGAAAGTATGGGGCTTCGGCTCAGCCCCCATACTTTCGACCCGTCAAAGAGACTCTGAGAGATGTTCAGTAATCCGCTCACGCTCTATGGCCTGATCTTCATCGCTGCGCTTCTGCTGTTCGAATCGCTGCTGCGGCTGCTGTTCGGGGCGCGGCGGTCCAAGGTCGAAATCCGTAACCGGCTCGAAGGCCTCAAGCATAAGCAGGGCGCGGCCGAAGCCTACAACAGCCTGCTGAAGCGTCGTGGCATTGCGGGGCGGCTTGGCGACCGGTCCTTGCGTGGCCGCTTCAATCGTTTCGTCGCGCAGACCGGTCTGGAACTCAGCGTCGCACGGCGCATTTTCTATCTTTCCCTGTTCTTCCTTCTCGGCCTCGTTCTGGCAGAGCTTTTGTTCAACCTGAGCATGGTTCTGCTTGTCCTCTCTGCCGCCGCCTTTTCGATCGCGCTTTCCCTGCTGCTGCTGTCCTATATCCGCTCCCGGCGCATCCGTCTCTTTACCTCCCAGATTTCTCCGGCGATCGACATCATCGTGCGAAGCCTGAATGCCGGGCACCCCCTTGTCGCGGCGATCTCGCTGGTGGCACGGGAAATGCCCGATCCCATCGGGTCAGAATTCGGCATCCTGAACGATCAGATGACTTTTGGCGCGGAACTGGAACAGGCCATGTTCAACATGTATCAACGTGTAGGCGCGCCCGAGCTGAACCTCCTGACCGTCACGGTCAGTGTGCAGAAGGGGACGGGCGGCAACCTGTCCGAGATCCTGGAAAACCTTGCGCAGATGATCCGCGACCGGCAGATCATCAAGGCCAAGATCAAGGCGATCTCGGCTGAAGGGCGCGCAACCGCCTGGGTGATGATGCTCTTTCCGTTTCTCCTGTTCGCGATGATCCGTGTTCTGGTGCCGACCTATTTCGATCTGGTCTGGGAAAGCGGCTGGGGTCATTACGCGGTTATCGGCTGTCTGGCCATGATCTTTTTCGGCATGCTGGTGATCCGGCGCATCGTGAATTTCGACTTCTAGCCCCGCAACTCCGAGGAAACCGTCAAGTGACCGAAGACCTGATACTTCTCGCAGTTTTCGTTGCGGTGCTGATCGTCAGCTTCGCGGTCATCCTGCTGACTCTCAAGAAACGTGACATCAACCGCAACCTTGACAAGGTTTCATCCTCGAGAAAGAGCAGGCAGGACGCACTGGACAATCTGCTTGGCTCGGATAACGAGCAGATCCGTTACTATCTCGACGTGGTCCAGAACGAGGGCCCCAATTCGCTCAGGACGCGGCTGGTGCGTGCGGGGTTCTTTTCGCGCTCGGCCGCCGCCGTTTTTATTATTGTGCGCCTTCTCGCCGTCGTTCTGGTGTTCCTGTTGGTGCAATTTGGCCTTGGGGTCTTTATGCCGTCGGCAAGCAACATGGCGGTGTTCGTCTTTGCGTTGCTGGCGGCCGGGGCCGCGTTCGTCCTTTGCTCGGCGGTGCTCGACCGGTTTGGCAGCAAGCGAACCCGCGAATACCGCAAGTTGTTCCCGGATTTCATGGATCTTCTGCTGGTATGCGTGGATGCCGGACTCAGCATCAATGCCGCCATCGACCGGGTGACCCGGGAATTTCTGGTCACGACGCCCGATTTCGGAGTGCACCTTGCCATCATCAGCCTCGAGGTCAGGGCCGGGCGCCCTCTGCCAGAGGCGCTGCTCAATTTCTCGGAGCGCATCGAGGTGGAAGAGGCCCGAATGTTGGGCGTGCTGTTCAAGCAATCCGCCGAACTTGGCGCGAGCGTCAGCAAGACCTTGCGCAGCTTCAGCAAGGAAATGCGTCAGTTGCGCCTGATCCGGGCCGAGGAAAAGGCCAACGCCCTGCCAATCAAGATGCTGTTTCCGATGGCGTTCTTCATGTTCCCGGTCAACCTTGTAATCGTTCTGCTGCCGATCTCTCTGGTTATCTTCAGGATGCTGTCGAGCCTGACCCCGAGCTGAAACCGATGGCAGGTGGCCAGCCCGCGCCGGGACGCGGCACTCGAGCCCGTCCTTTTGTCGGCCTGATTGACGGCATGAGACATCAGGGTGCGCCGCCGGTCCCCGGATCGTGACATGCGTCGGGCTTGCAGCGCAGGGAAATTCGGACTAGGCCACGGCGCAAGCAAACAACCTATGGAGACAGATCCCATGGCCAGACCCAAGATCGCGTTGATCGGTGCGGGACAGATCGGCGGCACGCTCGCCCATCTCGCCGCATTGAAGGAACTCGGCGATATCGTGCTTTTCGACATCGCCGAAGGCACGCCCGAAGGCAAGGCGCTCGACATCGCCGAGGCCGGCCCCTCGGCGAGCTTCGACGCGGCCCTCAAGGGCACGCAATCCTATGCCGATATCGCCGGCGCGGATGTCTGCATCGTCACCGCCGGCGTGCCGCGCAAGCCGGGGATGAGCCGCGACGACCTTCTGGGTATCAACCTCAAGGTCATGAAATCGGTGGGCGAGGGGATCGCCGCCAACGCGCCCGACGCCTTTGTGATCTGCATCACCAACCCGCTNNCGCTCGATGCGATGGTCTGGGCGCTTCAGCAATTCTCAGGGCTTCCCGCGAACAAGGTCTGCGGCATGGCGGGCGTGCTCGACAGTGCCCGCTTCCGCCACTTTCTCAGCGTTGAGTTCGGCGTCTCGATGAGGGACGTGACTGCTTTCGTTCTTGGCGGCCATGGCGATACGATGGTGC